>JADDQZ010000048.1:29145-30686 GCA_016781085.1 Actinomycetota bacterium | reverse complement strand
TTGAGCGTGTAGGCGTCCTGGAAATCCTGCACGGCGATCATGAAGACCTTGGCCTCGAGGTCCTCGAGCGCCTTGGGCAGGTCGATGCCGCAGTCCTGGCACGCCAACAGCGCCTGCTCCGCGCCCGGCGTGGCGCCCGAGGAGAACATCTGCTCGAGCGCGGTGCGCAGGCGGTCGTCGGGGATGACGCGGTTGGAGAGATAGTCGAGGTGCTGGTCGGCGTCCAGCATGCGCGTGAACGGGATGACACCGTCCTCGTCCACGAGCGCGTACGTCATGCTCCGGCAGGTCGGGAAGCAGCACGGCACGGGCACGAAGTCCGACGTCTGAAACCACTCCGGCACCTGCTCGGCGATGGCGTTCATCACGTCCGGATTCGTCAGCCGGCTGAGCGGGTCGAACTCGCGGTGCCGGCCGGCGTGGGTGACCGGCTGGAAGACGATCGAGTTGACGGCCGGATGTTCGACGCCGTGGCGGACGATGGCGCCGATCTCGTGCTCGTTGACGCCCGGCTCGATGGCGGCGACGAGCGTCACCGTGAGGCCGGCCTCGGCGCAGTTGTCGAGCGCCCGGCGCTTCTCGTCGCGCAGGTCACGGCCGCGGATGGCCACATGGGTGTCGACTTCGAAGCCGTCGAACTGGAGGTAGATGTGGGGGCGCGGGCCCTCCTGCAGGCGCTTGACGAAGCGCTTGTCACGCGCGAGGCGGATGCCGTTGGTGTTGAGCATCACGACCTTGATCCCGCGCTCGCGCGCCATCTCCAGGAATTCGACGATGTCGCGGTGGATGGTCGGCTCGCCGCCGGAGAACTGCACGACCTCCGGCTCGCCCTCGGCCGCGACGAAGGCGTCGAGCATGACGCCGACCTGCTCGCGGGTGAGCGAGAACCCGTCGGGCTGATGGCCGGAATCGGCGAAGCAGATCGGGCAGTCGAGGTTGCAGTTCGAATTGACCTCGATCAGCCCCAGGCAGGCGTGCTGCTTGTGCTGGGGGCACAGCCCGCAGTCGAGCGGGCAGCCGTCCTTGATCTCGGTCTGGAACTCGAGCGGCAGCGTCCCCGGCTTGTTGAAGCGCGCCTGCGCCATGTAGAGGTCGGCGTCCGAATAGACCAGCGCCTCGAAGTCCCCGTGCTCCGGGCAGCGCTTCGACATGATGATCCGCCCGTCACGGGCGTTGACCTCGGCGTCGATGACCGCCTTGCACACCGGGCAGATCGACCTCGTCAACTCGAGGAAGACCTCCCCCCGCGTCGCTCGCTCCCGCCCTACCGCCGGCTCTTGCACGGAACGTCCCCCTCGTCGACCTGCTCGTCCGAGCGCGGAAGCATTTCAGTCCGAAGAGCGCCAAGGCGCCAGAAGGCCGGGATCGGGGGCTGCCCGCGGCCTCACGTCAGCTCAACGAAGGTTGCCCACACCGCCAGGGCGATGAAGAGGGCGTCCTGGACGAGCACCCACCAACCGAGCCGCTGCGGCATGTAGGCGCCGAAGCAGGCGCAGTTGGGCACGCGCCGCCGCTCGAGCGTGGCGCGGACCGCGAGGACC
>JADDQZ010000048.1:17204-29100 GCA_016781085.1 Actinomycetota bacterium | reverse complement strand
GTGTCGGCGGCAGCACCAGGAGCAGCACCGCGGTCGCCTCGCCGGCGATCAGGGGCCACGCCGCCAGCCTGGGCCGCGCGATCGGATAGGCGCCCATCGCGAACTCGAAGCGCTCGCGGGTCAACAGCTGGCCGACGGCCATTGCGGCGAGCAGGACGATGAGATAGCCCTGCGCGAGGCTCGGCAACATGAGCGAGCACGCTAGCCGTCGCTCCGGATCCGTCGCGACCGGTCGCGGGCTTCCGCGCCGTGCGAAACTGGGAGGCAGTGAGTCCCAGCCGCATCCGCCAGCGGCGATCGAAGGGAGACCGATGCTCCTGAGCAATCTCTGGAGCCGCAGTGCCGGCGAGGGCCCCGTGCAGGCGGTGTGGCGCGGCCGGGTGCTGGCGCGCAAGCGACGACACCGTGGTGCTTCTGGGCGAGCTCTGCCGGAGCGTACCTACACCTAATCTCCCGCGATCTCAGCCGCGACCGCCTGTCAACCCCGGCACTGAGGTGGGGAGGAAGCGGCTGAACTACGCGACCCACACCGCTCTGGGCGCCATGTGGGACGCCGCCTACGGCGTGGGTGCTCACAAGGGCCTCCGGGGTCTGCGAGGCGCAGCGGCGACGTTCGGCGGGATCTACACCAGGACCTCGTCATGATCACGGCGCTCGGGCTCGCCAAGCCGTGGACCTGGTCACGGAAGGACGCCACGATCGACGTCCTCGACAAGGCGGTGGTGATCGTCGCGACCGGAGCGATCTTCGACCGCGTCCTCGGCCCGAACGCCAGGTCGTAGCGGCCTGCTCGCATCGTCACCCGATACCGGCAACCACCTTCCCCGGCCAACATTGACCAGGGCGAACTCGTCAGACGCACCGCCCCAGGTACGACGACCTCCTTCGACGCCGCCGACC
This sequence comes from Actinomycetota bacterium, assembly GCA_016781085.1. GTDB lineage: Bacteria > Actinomycetota > Thermoleophilia > Solirubrobacterales > Solirubrobacteraceae > LC5-1. Next base: position 28,200 of record JADDQZ010000048.1, on the reverse strand, counting down.
GCCGGGTGAGAGACGGCGCGGTGAAGCAAGCTCGCCGGCCTCGCGCATCCCGCCACGGTGACTGCCTGATTGGCCATCCCGCCGCCGCTGCTCGGTCGCGGCGGCGGGATCAGCAGCGCCGCGTCAGGGGTTGATGAACCGGAGCGCCGGTACTCGACGTATTCGGCTACGGCTTGGTGACGATGGGCATGGTCACGCTCCTCCTGACCGACTGACCGGACAGGGTCGAGCGGCGCCCTTTGCGCTTACGCTTGATAAACAACCCTATGACGAATGCGGCTCTGAGAACCGCATCAGGGGCGGGCTCCTACCTGCTGGTTGCGAAAGCTTGCTTATTCGAGGTTGCAAGCTTGGTTATACGATCGATTAAGGTGACGGGGCCTAATATAAGCAGCGTGTTCCGGCTGGCCGGATTCTCCACGAAATGGCGAGTCGACATGGTTCGAGGGCTTGATGCTGCTCGCGGTGTACGCGACGTTCGGCGCTGTGTTCTTCTTCATCTAGTCAAGGCTGAAACGCCTTCAGCAGTTAGTGGCGGGATCGGCGCCGCCGGGCGGCCGATCCCGCAACCCGGCGTTGCCCGAGACGACGCTGCAATCAGGATCCCGACGCAGGCAGCAGCTCAACCTTTGTCCACCCCGAGGCGCGCGCGTCGAATGCCTCATAGGCCTCGATCGCCGAAACGATCGTGCCGCGGTTGGTAAGAACCTGATCGGGCTCGACAGCGCCGCTCGCGACGAGCGTGATCAGCTCCGGGATGTAGCGACGGTGGTTGCAATTGCCGGCCAGGATGGACAAGTTCTTGTTCATCGCTTCGCCGATCGGGAAGCTGCTGACGGTGGGCGGGTAGACGCCGATGATGCCGATCGTGCCCGCCTTGGCGACGCTGCGGACAGCCCAGCGCAGCGCCATGGTGGGAGCGGCGCCCTCGCCGAGCGAGAAGGGCCCATCGTCCTTGTGGTCGGGCGCGGTCTGCTCGATCTCCGCTTGGAACTCCTCTTCAGAAGTCTCTGTGCGCTCGGCACCGGGTCCCGTGTGCACGTGCTCGGCGTCAACACCGACTGCTTCGATCACGCGATCGGGCCCGGCGCCGCCGGTGAGCTCGCGGATCACGTCGATCGGATCTTCCTCGTCGAAATTGACCGCCTCGGCGCCCTGCTCGCGTGCCATGTCCAGCCGATCGGCGTGGCGGTCGACGCTTATGACGCGACCGGCGCCTTGAAGAAATGCGCTGATGACCGAGAAGATCCCGACCGGTCCGGCACCGAAGACGGCCACTGTGTCTCCGTCGTGGACTTCGGCAAGTTTGGCTCCGAACCAGGCCGTTGGAAAGATGTCTGACAGCATGATCGCTTGGTCGTCGGTGACGTCGTCGGGCAGCTTCACGCAGCCGACGTTCGCGTACGGGACACGCACGAACTCCGCTTGCATGCCGTCGTAGGCGCCCGACGCTTCGGGGCCGCCGAAGAACGCGGTCCCGTCCTTGGGCTCTGTCGTGTCGCACTGCGCGTAATAACCGGCACGGCAATACGAACAAAAGCCACAGCCGATCGTCGATGCGATCACGACACGGTCGCCTGGGCGGAGATTGCGAACGTTGCGTCCGACTTCCTCAACGATGCCGACGCCCTCGTGGCCGAGAACGGTTCCCGGCTTCATTCCCGCCATCGTCCCGCGCACGAAATGCAGATCGGTGCCGCAGATCGCGCTCGCGGTGAGTCGCACGATCGCGTCGTTGGGCTCCTGAATCGTCGGATCCGGCACCTCGTCAACGCGAATGTCGCCGACTCCATGAAAAACGACCGCCTTCATTGTCCGGCCTCCTTGCTTGGTTATGCCGCCGTGCGCGGGCTACCCCGCCGACGAGCGGCATAGGCGCGTGCCATGAGGGCGGCGCGTACGAAAGCGATTCCCGCTGCGCCTTCATAGACACCGCAGCGATATGAGCCGCCGGGTATTGATCGGAATCCAGACGCCCGATTACATGCCGACGTAATCGCGAGCCTGGTCGATCAGTTGATAGTGCGACACCGCCCAATAGGCGACGCCCCCGGCGACCATGCCTCCGACGGTGATCGCCGTGTCCATGACCGGGTGCTCCTTGGCGTGCTGCCACGCAACACGCGCCTTGGCGCGAAACTTGTCGAAGAGCTTCTCCGCAAAGCGGAACTCCGTCGACCAGATCCAAAGACCGAGTAACACGGGGGGGATGGTCAACGGACCGGGCAAGACCGCCAGTCCGAAGCCACCGGCGATGAACGCCAAGCCAACGACGAAGACGGCAATCCGGTAAAGGGCCCCGAGGCCGGGCTTTGATCGCGCACGGTCCCGCCATCCTCCGCGCGGCACGCCGACCGCCGTGACGACTCCTCCGCCGGGCGCATCCGTCGTTGTTTTCTTTTCGTCGCTCATTCTGTCGGACTCGTCGGTGATGGCCATGATCCGTTGTCTACCCGTTCGCGGCCGCCGCTCGCCCACGGGGGTCGTTTCGGTTTAGGCCATCACAGGTCGAGCTCCGTCAGGTCGTTAGCCTCGCGGTCGGCTTGGATCGTTACGGGCCGCGGGCCACCGCGGGCGAGAAACGCGGTGCGGAGTCCGGCGCCGTGTGCGCCGATCAAGTCCCAGTCGTGCGCGGCAACAAGCCACGTCTCGCTCGCCGCCGCGTCCAGTTCTTGCAGAGCGAATGCGTATGCCTTGCGAGCAGGCTTGTACGCGCCGATCTCGTCCACGCCGATCACGCGCTCGAAGCGGTCGCAGAGACCCGCGCGATCCAGATGCCGCTCTGCCGTCGCGCGCGCGCTGTTCGTGAGCACGGCCAGCCGATGCTTTTGACCGCGAAGCTGGTCGAGCCCCGTCGAGACATCGCGAAAAGCCGGCATCTCGTCCGGTACCGCTCCGCCCACCGCCGCGAGAAGCTCTGCGAAGGAACGAAAGTCGCCGGCAAGCGTGTGGGCCATCGCAAGTCGCACCGCGTCCCGGAGCTTGCCCTCCTGTTGACCCGGATCGAGAAGCGTGCCGTTGAGATCGAACAGGATCAAAGCCATTTCGCGGCTCTACCCGATCAGGCACCTTCGGGCCGGCGAGCACGCGCGCGCGGACGGCTTACCGATCAACCGGAGTAAAGCTGCAAGCACCTCGTTTATCCGTACCGTCGTACGGACAGGAGCCCTTGTGCCGATGTCCGAGTGGAGGTATCAACCATGCCGGTTGCCGATGTTGCCCGTCGAATGCTTGAGACTTACCCGCGCGATTTCAACGTCGACCAGGAGCTGCTGGTGCGCTGTGTCGAGGCGTGTTACGACTGCGCGCAGGCGTGCACGCAGTGCGCCGACGACTGCCTCAGTGAGGGAGACGTTCAGCACCTGGCCAAGTGCATCCGCATTGACCTGGACTGTGCTGACGTGTGCGCTACCACAGGACGAGTCGTCAGTCGCCAGACGGAGTACGACGCGAATGTCACGCGCGCCGTCTTGCAAGCTTGCATCGCCGTGTGTCGCAGTTGCGGCGACGAGTGCGAGCAGCACGGCCAGCACGGCATGAAGCACTGCCAGGTTTGCGCCGAAGAGTGCCGTCGCTGCGAGCGGGCCTGCCAGGAGCTTCTCCAGGCTATTTCCTAGGGAGAGGCTGATCCGCCACCACCGCTCTACGGTGCTGGCTGGCTTTCATCTGACCGTCAAGCCCATCACCGCTGGTACCGATGAGTAGGACTATGCGGAAGCTTGCGACTCTCCTGGGCCCGGTCGTGACGCTGGGTATCGCGCTGCTGGCAGTTGCCTTGACCGTCCACACGACCACGACGGTCACGTCCTGGGTGGCCTCCAGCGGCGATTGGGAGACGCTCAAATTCGTGATCGGCGTAGCCATCGGATTCGTCGCCGTGTTCGCCGTCTTCGGCGTGCCAGAGCCAGAAACGAAGTAACGCAGCGTCGGCGACAGCAGCCCGCGGGCCCGGGCGCCCGCTAGCAAGGGTTGCTCGTACTACTTCACGGCGGCAGCCAGTCGATGCGCGCGAGCGCGCCCACTCGCGGCCTGGGCGTCGACAGCGCCCGTAGTGGGGAGGATCTTTTCGACGATGACCGTTGCGCTTCCATAGCGTTGCGCACTCATCTGAGAGCGCAATTGCCGTACAGGAGAATCGCCGCAGGCCATGTCGGACCCGATCACGCGAACAGTTAGCTCCGTCGAAAGCGGTCTGGCCGACGCGACCCACGGCTACGGCCCCGCTCACGAACATCGACCGCTCCCCGCTTACGCGGTCCTGACGGCGGCATTCGGGGCGACATTCGGTGCCGAGGCATTGAGCGACTTCGCGCAACTCGCGTACCACGCCGCCGAAGAACGGGCTTGAAAACCGGTGGCGTCGATAGGCGACCACGCATTTCTGAGCGACTGTCAGAGCGCGGCGTTGCTCGACCGCGATGGCACGGTCGTGTGGTGGCCCGGAGGAACATTCGCGGGGCCGAGTGCCTTCAGCCGGCTGCTTGATCCCGATGCAGGCCATTTCTCGCTGCGCCCCGCCGTGGCGGCCGAGACGACTCGCCGTTACCTCCCAGGAACTCTCGTCCTCGAAACAACCCATGTCTGCTCGGAAGGCACACTCGTGGTGCGCGACTGCCTCGCCCTCGAATACGGGGCGCGCGGGCACGAGATCGGCTTGAATTCGCCCCAAGCGCTCGTGCGGGTAGCCGAGGTGAGCAAAGGTGAGGTCGACGTCGAAATTGAGCTGGTGCCGCGGCTCGAATACGGGCTCGCCATCCCGAGGCTGATGCGCGAGGACGGCCTCGTCGTCAGCCTTGGAGGTCCCGAACGTCTGTTTCTCTCCGGGGGGTCACAGCTTGAGGTCGACGGCGGTCGCGCGCACGGGCAGGTTCCGTTGCGGGCGGGACAGCGGATCGCCATGGCGCTGCATCGGCGGGCCGGCGTCACCGCGAACGCGCCGCCGATTCTCGACGCGGAGGCTGCGCTGGCCGGCACGATCGCGGGTTGGCGCTCCTGGAGCGAGATGCATTCCGACTACGACGGCCCGTATCGTGACGAGGTGCTCCGATCGGCGCTGGTCGTCCAGGGTTTGACCTATCAGCCCAGCGGTGCCGTGGTGGCGGCGGCCACGACTTCGCTGCCCGAAGTCACCGGCGGCGCGGCGAACTGGGATTACCGCTTCGCGTGGCTGCGCGACGCCTCGCTGATCGCGCGGGCGCTTTTGGAAGCGACCTGCTCGGACGAGGCACACCGGTACTTCGGCTGGATGTCGCGGGCGGCCGTCTCCTGCCGCCACAGCGAGAAAGTCCAGATCGTGTTCGGCGCCGGGGGTGAGCGCAACCTCGACGAGCAGACGCTCGATCATCTGAGGGGCTTCGCGGATTCGCGCCCGGTGCGGATCGGCAACGCGGCCTGGCGACAATCGCAGCTCGATGTGCTGGGCGAAGTGCTAGACGTGGCAGTCATCCTCGGTGACGACTTGGAGCTCGACGACTTCACGGCCGCCTTTCTGTGCCAGCTCATCGACCGTGCCGAACAGCAGTGGCGTGATCCCGACGCCGGTGTCTGGGAGACCCGCGACGCCGGCGAACAACACACGTTCTCCAAGGTGATGTGCTGGGTCGCGCTCGATCGCGGCGTGCAGCTTGCATCACGGCTCGGCGACGAAGCCCGTTCTGACGCTTGGGCCGCGGCCCGTGACGAGGTCCGCGCCGTCGTGCTTGCTGAGGCTTGGAACGAGGACCGCTCGGCCTACTGCGGGGAGCTCGGCGGCAAGGTGCTCGACGCGTCGGTGCTCCTGCTGCCGCTCGTCGACTTCCTCGAGGCCGACGACGACCGGATGCGCTCGACGATCGTCGCGATTCGCGAGCACCTCGGTGATGACGGTCTCATCCACCGCCGCGAGGACATGCCCGACGAGGGAGCCTTCCTGCCCGCCTGCTTCTGGCTTGCGGCTTGCGAAACTCTGGCCGGCGACGAGCAGGCCGTTGCCACGTTCGAGCGTGCGCTGGGCTGCGCCAACGACCTCGGTCTGCTCGCGGAGATGGCCGACGTCCGGACGAACGAGCCGCTCGGAAACGTGCCGCAAGCGCTCAGTCACGTCGGTTTGGTCACCGCTGCGAACCTGCTCGGGGGCGACCGGCGACGCGACCCCACCGTGGCAACCGGAGGCGCCGATGTCGATTCGGCTTGACACGGGGCTGCTCGCGGCCCGAGCCCGTCGGCGCGGTCAGGCGGGCGCCAGCGCGATCGGTTTTCGACCGCGCCCTCCGCTGATCAGTGGAACCGCTGCCGCTCAGCACCTGTCGCTGATCTGGCGCGTTGGGGAGAGCCAGTCGTTGCGCAGGCGCCGCCGGGCGGCGACGACGGCGCTGGCATCGGCGAGCGTCATGACCGGGCTGTCCCTGTACCAGCTGGGAGTGATCCGGCGCTTGCCCGAGCTGCCGTTGCCGGGGTTTGACGCCAACGTCGTCGACGCTTCCGCACAGGCTTACCAGCTGCTCGGATCACCAGACGCGACCCTTGGCGTCGTCTCGTATGGCGTCACCGCGGCTATCGCCGGCTTGGGAGGAGAACGCCCGCCCGCTGTTCTGAGCGCCGCCTTGGCAGCCAAAGCCGCCGTCGACCTCGGCTGGGCCGTCAAGCTGACGGCCGACCAGGCGACCAAGCACCGTGCCGCGTGCTCTTGGTGTCTGTTGGCGAGCTCGCTCACGCTTTCGACTTTCGTATCCGCTGCGGGCGAGTTCCGCGCTTCCAGGAGGAACCGTTCATGAGCCGTACCGTCGTCGTCACCGGGGCTTCGGCCGGCGTGGGCCGCGCCACCGCAATCGCCTTCGCCCGCGAGGGAGCTCGCGTGGGACTGATCGCCCGCGGGGAGGAAGGGCTCGAAGCGACGGTCCGTGACGTCGAAGCGGCCGGAGGGACGGCGCTCATGCTCCCCTGTGACGTCTCTGACGCCGCAGCCGTCGACGCCGCCGCCGAGCGCGTTGAGCGCGAGCTCGGCTCGATCGATGTCTGGGTCAACGGCGCGATGACGGCGGTCCTGGCGAAAACCTGGGATGTGACGCCGGAGGATTTCCGGCGCGTCACCGAAGTCACTTATCTCGGCTATGTGCACGGCACGCTCGCCGCCCTGAAGCGGATGCGGCCGCGCAACGCCGGCGTCATCGTTCAAGTCGGGTCCGCGCTCGCCTACAGGTCAATTCCCCTGCAAGCCAGCTACTGCGCCGCCAAGTTCGCGATCCGGGGCTTCACCGACTCGCTGCGTTGCGAGCTCATGCACGACAAGAGCGCCGTCCGCGTCACGATGGTGCAGCTTCCAGGGCTCAACACTCCGCAGTTCACTTCTGTGCGGACCACGCTGACGCGCCAGCCGCGTCCGGTGGCACCGGTGTTCCAGCCCGAAGTCGCGGCCGAAGCGATCCTCTTCGCCGCCGAACACCCGCGCCGTGAGGTCTGGGTCGGAGGCAATACGGTGACGATCATCCTCGCCAACCATCTCGTGCCCTGGCTGGCCGATCTGTTCCTGGCGAAAACGAACATCGACGCGCAACAAGCGCCGACACCGATCGACGAGCAACGCCCGGACTATCTGTACGAGCCGCTGCCCGGCGATCAGGGTGCGCACGGGATCTTTGATGACGAAGCCAAGACACGCAGCGTGCAGCTCGAGCTGGCGCGCAATCGGGGTGCCGTCGTGGCCGGGGCGACGGCGCTCGGCGCGGGGGTGCTCGCGGGGCTGCGCGCGCGACGTCGGTGACCGCGAAACTCCGGAAGGTTTGGTTCAGGAGTTGGCTCCCGCTGCTGGTGTTGCTAGCGGCGACCGTGGTCGCCGTCGCAGTACCCGAGCACCTTTGAGCGTTGTCAGCCGTCGACTTGCGGTCCGCAGTGGGGTAGCTTCCGCTAAGTGAAGATCGACCGCATCGAGGACCCGTGGGGCCCCGCGACTCCGGTCGGGCCAGGGGAGGAGTGGCCCGCGCGCGTGGACAGTTTCCTGGCGCCCGGTGCAGAGCCGGAGCGTTGGGTGCAGACGGCATCCGTCCTTCATTCAAACGGCGACGCCTACGACGTCGCGGTCCAGGACGGCAAGCTCGTCGGCGTCCGCGGACGCGCGCAAGACCGCGTCAACCGCGGGCGCCTCGGTCCCAAGGATCTGTTCGGCTGGCAGGCCAACCATGCAACGGACCGGCTCACGCGCCCGCTCGTCCGGCGCGACGGCGACTTGCAGGAGACGACTTGGGAAGAGGCGATGGGCCTGATCGTCGAGCGCTCGCATATCCTGCTGCGCGAGCAGGGCCCGACCGCGTTCGGGTTCTACACGACCGGTCAGTTGTTTCTCGAGGAGTACTACACGCAGGCGATCGTCGCGCGGGCCGGCATCGGAACCAATCACCTTGACGGCAACACGCGCCTGTGCACATCAAGCGCCGCCGAGGCACTCAAGGAGTCCTTCGGCTGCGACGGGCAACCCAGCTCTTACGACGACATCCACCATGCCGACGTCATTGCGCTGTTCGGCCACAACGTCGCCGAAACGCAACCGGTGCTTTGGCGCCGCATCAAGGACCGGCTGGAAGGGCCGGAGCCCCCCAAGCTCGTCGTCGTTGATCCGCGGCTGACGGTTCCGGCGCGCCACGCGGCGGTGCACGTGCCGCTGAAGGTCGGCACCAACCTCGCCTTCATGAACGCGGTGCTGCACGAGGTGATAGTCAACGGCTACGTCGATCAGGCGTATGTGCAGGCGCACGCGGTGGGCTTCGATGAGTTGCGTGAACGCACGGCCGACTGCACCCCGGAGTGGGCCGCGAAGATCTGCGGCGTCGACGCTGCGCTGATCCGCGATGCCGCCCGCGTGCTCGGGCAAGCCGATCGACTGTTGTGCACGGTACTTCAGGGTTTCTACCAGTCACACCAGGCGACGGCATCATCCTGCCAGGTGAACAACCTTGTGATCGTGCGCGGGATGCTCGGGCGGCCGGGTTGTGGCGTGCTGCAGATGAACGGTCAGCCGACCGCCGAGAACACGCGCGAAACCGGCGCCAACGGCGACCTTCCTGGCTTCCGTAACTGGGACAACGACGAGCACGTGGAGGACTTGGCACGGATTTGGAACGTCGACTCGCTGAAGATTGCGAGCTTCGCGCCCCCCACGCACGTGATGGAGATGGTGCGCTACATGGAGGAAGGCGTGCTGCCGTTCTTCTGGGTCACCGGCACGAACCCGCTCGTGTCTTTGCCCGAAGCGCATCGGATCCGCTCCGTATTTGAATCGGAGCGGGTGTTTCTGATTGTCCAGGACTTGTTCTTGACCGAGACGGCGGCGGTCGCCGATGTCGTGCTGCCGGGGGCGGGCTGGGGCGAGAAGACGGGCACCTTCACGAACGCCGACCGTACGGTGCATTACTCCGGCAAGGCGATCGCGCCGCCCGGGGAAGCGCGGTCTGATCTGGACATCTGGCTCGACTACGCGGCGCGTATGGATTTCCGCGACGCCGACGGAGCGCCGCTGGTCAAGTGGCACGACGCGGAATCCGCATTCGAAGCGTTTAAGCAGTGCGTCGCCGACCGCCCCTGCTCATACGGCGACATCACCTACGGCAACCTCCGCGGCGGCTCTGGGATCCAGTGGGGTGGGGCGCGGTTGTACGAGGACGGGAGATTCTTCGCTCATCCCGACTCCTGTGAGACATGGGGTAGAGACCTGTTGACTGGTGCCCTGCTCGAGGAAACGGAGTACCGGGCAATGAATCCGTACGGAAAGGCGATCCTCAAGGCGTGTGAATACGTCCCGCCGCCCGAACGCCCGGACGCCGATTACCCCTTGCAGCTCAACACCGGCCGTACCGCGTTTCACTTTCACACCCGCACGAAGACGGCCAAGGCACCTCAGTTGCAGGCGGCGGCGCCGGAGGTGTGGGCTGAGCTCTCGCCCGCGGACGCGCGGGACCGCGGCCTCGTCGAGGGCGACCACGTGGAAGTGCGCGCGCCGCGCGGAGCGATCCGCGCGCAGTTGCGCATCTCCAGAATCCGCGAGGGCGTCGTCTTCGTGCCGTTTCACTATGGCTGGTGGGACCGCGCCGACGGCACCTCACGAGCGGCTAACGAGCTCACCATTACCAGTTGGGACCCCGTTTCCAAGCAGCCGCTCGTCAAGGCCGGCGTCGCGCAGGTGGTGAAGGTCGCCGACGGCCACGGGCCTTCGGTGGCGCCGACCAACACGGCGTCTGCGCCCGTCGAGCCGCTTGGGATGGCGACGCGCGGCGGTGACCCGGCGCTCGCCGACAGTGACTTGCCGTGAAGCTCGGCCTCGCACTCGGCGACGTCTGCGAGGCAGAGGGTGAAGTCGGCCGGCAGCTCAACGTGCTCGGTGAGCGCCACAAAGCTGATCACGACGTCTTTCACCTCACCGAAACGCTCCAGCTGATCGCTCGTGCCAACATCGGGCGCCTGGCGCCGCACGGCGAGCGTTACGGAGTTCGGGTTGACGCGGAAGACATGCCGGAGGAGCACGGCGCGAGCCTGTTGGAGAAGGCACGCGAGAAGACGTCGGAGCTCGTGGGGCGGCGGCCGGAATCCGGCCTCCTGCTGATCCGCGATTTGCGCAAGCTGCATCTGATCTACGCCGAGGCGTCGATCAATTACGTGATCCTTGGGCAGGGGGCCCAGGCAGCGCGCGATCGTGAGCTTCACGAAGCCTGCTCGGGATGCCACGCGCAGACGCTGCGCGGAATGAAGTGGACCTTGACGAGAATCAAGATCGCGGCTCCGCAAGTGCTCACCAGCTAACAGCGGTTCGTCCAAGTCGTTGATCCCTCGGGCATTCTTCGCGGCTCGCCGCCAGCCGAGTGATCGCAGCCGGTTGCAGATCGCCGAATCACCACCCCTTCTCCATCGATCCTGAGGTCCGGGTCACCCGTATACCTGTTGTGATCACCGCCGCGCCGAAGTTGTGGATCCCTAAGCGGGTCCTCATTACACCGGCAGCCGCGGAGTACGCGCACGGCCGAGAGATCATCGA
>JADDQZ010000048.1:0-17089 GCA_016781085.1 Actinomycetota bacterium | reverse complement strand
ATGCTCGGAGCGCGGGTGTTCTATCTCGCCGAGCACGGATTGCTCAGGCAGCCGGGAGAGTGGCTGTCGACTACGGGATTCACTTTCTACGGCGGCTTCATCGGCGCCGGTCTCGCGCTCGGCCTGTACATCTGGCGCCGGCGTCTGCCGGTCTCCTACCTGGACTCGGTCGCCGTTGGCGTTCCGCTCGGCGTGGCCGTCGGACGCATCGGCGACGTCATCAACGGCGAGCACTACGGGCCAGCGACCGACTTCTTCCTCGGCGTCCGCAACGCGCATCCGGATGCGCTGACGCCAAACCCTGAGCTGGCCTATCACTCGGGCGGCCTCTACGAGGTGCTTCTCGGACTGGCGGTTTTCGCGATTGTCTGGCCGCTACGCGGCCGGCTCCTGCGGCCTACGGCCATGGTATGGACGGTCGTCGCACTGCTCGCCGCCGGCCGCTTCGTCGAGTTCTTCGCTCGCTCCGACTCCGATCAACTTGCGCTTGGCCTCGTGACGGCGCAATGGGCCAGCCTTTTCCTCATCGTGGTTGCCGCCGCCGGAGCGCGGCTGGCGTCACGGCGGGGGAGTGGCCAGGTTCTGCGCGAAACGTCCGCTGGCCGACAGCGCTGATCGCCGAGAGCCGAGACAGTGGAACCGATCTGAGCGGCAATCGCGGTGAGATCGGTCGCGGTGGGCCTAGCGCTGCACATGGTGTTCTCGGCGCTGCGCCCCCCGACGCAGTGGACCTCATCCGCGTGTGAGGCCGAGGATCAGCTCCGCCGTCTCCAGCGGCACGTCGAGCTGCGGGCAGTGACCAACTCCGTCGAGCTCGACCCATTCCGCCTCGGGCAGCCATTCCCGGTAGCGAACACCCGCGGCCTGCCAGGGGAGAAGCCGGTCTGCTGTGCCCCAGACGATCCGGACAGGGCATGTGATGAGTGCCGGGTCAAGGTCCCAAGTGGCTTCGCGCGCGTGCTGGAGGAGTGCGAGTGCGCTGTCGCAGCGGGCCGCGCCCATCACGAGGTGCAGCACTAATCCCGACGGGATATGGTCGAACTTCGTCGTGAGGTACTCGGTCGCGCGTCGGCGTCCGGCGCGTGACGCGACGAGGACCGGTGCCAACGGGGCCACGTTGACCAGCATGCGCTGGCTGCGAGCCTGAGCTTCCAACGTCCGCTGCCACCACTCGTCGCCGGCACGCCAACCCCCGGCCGGGGCGAGCGCCACGACCGAGCGGGCGCGCCCGCGGGCGGCGAGCTGAAACGCCACGTAGCCGCCAAGCGAGTTGCCGACGAGATGCGCGGTCTCAAAGCCGGCGTCGGTCATGGCCTCTTCGACCGCGTCGGCGAGCGAGCCCTCCGTGATGTCATCGTGAAGGGGCGGACCGCCGGCGTGGCCGGCCAGCGTCGGCGCGAGCACATCGTGATGGCGCTCGAGTTTCGGCCGTACGAGGTCCCAACTGCGCCACGTGTCGGTGAAGCCGTGGAGGCACACCAGCGGAGAACCGGATCCGGCCCGGTGCGATGGGGTGAAGTTCACGAACGTCAATCGACCGTACCGCTACGGCGACCCGGTCGATCACTGCCTTCGCGGGGCGACGAAACGAGGATGGCCATGTGCAGAAGCAAACGGGCGCCGGGCGTCCACGCTTGCGCACCCTTGCCCGCGAAATGGTCTTGAAGGCGGACGTGTGCGTATTTGCGGCATGGACCCGTCGTTCGCACCTGGCTTCTTCCACCGCGTCGACCCGTCGTCGGACTCGCTCTTCTACGACTTGCCACGCTTCGTGACCCACATCGACGACGGCGCCCTTGCCGCGGTCGGGACGTTGTACGAGGAACTCGCCGTCGAAGGACGGGTACTGGACTTGATGTCCTCGTGGGTTTCACACTTCCGGACGCCACCGCACGAGCTCGTCGGACTTGGCATGAACCAGCACGAGCTCAAGGCAAATCCAGCGCTGCGCCACTTCGTGCGGCAGGACCTCAACGCCGATCCCAAGCTGCCTTTCGCCGATGCGTCGTTTGACCACGTGGTGTGCTGCGTGTCGGTCGACTACCTCGTGCATCCGCTCGCGGTGTTCAGCGAAGTGGCGCGGGTGCTACGCGAAGGCGGCTTGTTCGTCTGCACCTTCTCCAACCGGTGCTTTCCGACGAAAGCGATCCGAGGCTGGCGCGCGACCAACGACGCTGGACGGGTCCAAATCGTTCGGCGTTACTTCGAGCTCACGAACGGCTTCAGCGAGCCCGTCGACGAGCTGCGGACTCAGCGACGCCGATTCGGGGACCCGCTGTACGGAGTCTGGGCTGCGCGCACAACAGTGCGGATCTGAGCGTGGGCGACGCGGACCTGGTTACGCGGGAGCTGGACGGGAGGCCTCGTCCGTGGGCGCCTGCAACGGGGACTCGCTCGTCATGCGGTCATGCCTTGCTTCCGCGTAGAGATCTTGCAGCTGCTCGGAGAGCTCGGCGATCATCGTCTGACCTTGCATGCCGGCGACGATCGCCCCCTTGATCGTGGCCCTGCCCCCATCGCGCATGACCGACGCGACGGTGACGACCGTCCCCACTCCGAAGGCCCAGCCCATGCCGCGGCGCATGCCTTTCCAGAGCTCGGACTTCCGTACTTCCTCGGTCATTCTTCGATCCTCCGGTTGCGTTTAATGCTTGCCGCGGCCGTCGCGCCTTGGCGCGGACCTCTCGCTGCCCGTAGCGGCCGTAGCCCGTTGAGGGCGGCGATCACGGTCGAGCCGTTGTGCAAGAAGGCGGCGGCGACAGGTTGCAGACCGGTCGCGGTCGTGACCGCCATCGCCGTCAAGTTGACGCCACCGACGATGGCGATGTTCTGGTGGATGAGCTTCAGGGCCTGACGAGCGGTCGAAAAGGCGATTGGCAGACCCCGCAGGTCGTCGTCCATCAGCACGACGTCGGCGGTCTCGCGGGCGACGTCGGTCGCGCTGTTGAATGACACCGAGACGTCGGCGTAGGCGAGCGCGGGCAGGTCGTTGATTCCGTCCCCGACGAAGGCCACGCGCTTGCCCTCGTTGTGCAGCGCCTGGACGACTTTGGCCTTTTCCTCGGGAAACAGTTCACCGTGGACGTTGCCTGGCGGAATCCCGAGAAAGTATCCGACCGCGCGTGCCGTCTGGGCGCGGTCGCCGGTGAGCATGTGGATCTCCATCCCGAGCTCGTCGCGCAACTGCGCGACCACTCGTGGCGCCTCCTCGCGAACGGGATCCGCGTACGACATGTAGCCCCATAGCTCGCGGTCCACGGCGACGTAGACGTGCGACTGGCCTGACTCGGCTTCGGAGGGAACTTCCTGCAGCGAGATCTCGTCGCGACGCATCAAGCGGTCGCTGCCGACGCTCACCCGTCGCCCGCCGACGTCAGCCGTGACTCCCAAGCCAATGTCGTATTGCCAATCTTCGCGCCGGTCGGGCTGAACGCCACGCTCGGCCGCGTATCGCATGACGGCCTCCGCAACGGGGTGGTTGAGGCGCTGCTCCGCTGTAGCCGCCAAGGTGAGCACGTCGTCGGACGTCACACCCGGCCGCATGCTCTGCACGCGTGTGACGGCCGGCTGTCCCTGCGTGACCGTGCCCGTCTTGTCGAAGACGACGACATCGACTGACGCGAGCTGCTCGAGCGTACGACCGCTGCGGACGAGCACGCCGCGCTCGGCGGCGCTGGTCATGGCCGCGAGCACCGTCGTGGGCACCGAGACGCGGATTCCCGTCGCGAAGTCGGTGATCAAGATCGACGCCGCCCGCGTCGTGTCGCGCGTGACCGCGAACACCGCGGCTGCGAGCAGCAAAGACGGAAGCACGATGCGATCGGCCACCTTGCCGGCGTAGTCCTCGATGCGAGTGTCGTGCACCGGGGCGTCACGCATCAGCTGGACGATGCGCCCGGCGCGCGTCTCGCGCCCGAGCTGCTCGACCATGATGTGAAGGTGGCCTTCGCGTACAAGGGTCGAGGCGTAGACGACTTGGCCCTCTTCGCGCAGTGCGGGCATCGGCTCGCCAGTGAGCTGGTGCTCGTCCAGTAGCGCGGTGCCCTCGAGAACGCGGCCGTCGGCGGGAACCCGGTCGCCCGGGTAGACAACGACCACGTCCCCGCGCTCGATCTGTTCGATCGGCAACTGCTTGCGTTCCCCGTCGCGCTCGACCCACGCGAAGTGAGCGATCGAGTCGACCAAGTCGAGCAGCTCACGCTGGGAGGCGCGCGCTGTACGCTCGCGAATCGCCTCGCCAACTTCCACGAGTCCGATCATCGCCGCCGGGGCCATGTAGGTACCGCGCAGCGTCGTCAGCACGATCGCCGTCATGTCCAGGACGTCGATGTTGAGCCGGCGTTCGACGAACAAAGCCTGAGCGGCGCGGCGCGCGATCGGCAACGACGCGCCAAGCACGGCGAGAGCGCCTAGGGGTGCCGGGAAAGTGAAGCCAAGCAGACGAGTTACGCCTGAGACGCCCGCCAGTACGCCCGGAAAGAGCAGCCGTGGCAGCCGGCTGCGGAAGGGGTCCGGACGCGCGGGCGAGCTGGGCTCGTGTTCGAGCGGTTGCATCGCCCGCGCAAGCAGACGGGCGAGCTCGACGGCGGCTTCCAGCCGCTCGGCTCCCGGCACCCAGTTGATTACGAGCGATGCCGCGGTTCGGTTGATGCGGGCGGATCGGACCGCAGGGGCGGCGTCGGCGATGACTTGGACCCGCTCGGCGTACGCGGAGTCGTGACGCAGCAGGGGGACGCTGGCCCGCACACGCGCCGGAATCGCGTGAACGACCGTGTGCTCAGGCGCGCGGACGGAACCGGCGGTGGCGGTGTGGGCGTCGGCGTCCGCTGCCGCGGCCGCGGCCGCGGGGGCGTCGGGAAGAGCGGTCGTCATCCCGGCGCGGGAGACGCAGCGGCGACGGAAGCGGCGGGCGCCTCAGGCGTAGCGTGCGGCGCTTGGGACCCGTCAGCCGGCGTCCCAGCCGGGCCTGCCGGTGTCTGGCCCTTCTCGCGCTCTGCCCTGACCTCGTTGTACAGGCCCTCGACTCCCCGCTTGCTCGCGGCGGCGGTTTCTGCGACGGCAACGACGCCGTGCATCATCAGCTTCCCAACCGGGCGTAGTCCCCGACCCATCAGGGTCACGCCCGCAGCGGCGCCGATCAGCGCCATCGCCTTTTCATCCATGGTGATCCTCTCCTCCCGGCTGGTTGTGCTTCTGGAACGTTCCGGACGCGTACCACGCCAGGACGTACCAAGGGGCGTCACTCAGCCTCTGGTCGTCCGTGATGAACTGGCGCAGAGCCATCAAACCGAACCCGAGCGGCACGAGCGTCCGGAGGTCGTTTCCGCCGGTGCGCGCGCCCACCAATCGATTGAGCTGCGCCAGGCCGTTCGTGACGCGCGCCGCTGGCTCAGCAGCCGGCTGCCCATCAGGTCCACCTACGGGCGGCACGTTGAGGCCGAGCTGCTCGAGTTCCAGCCAGACGGCGTCGTGCTTGGCGGTGTCGTACTGGACGAGGAGGCTCCCGGTCTGCAGGTTCGCTGTCGCCGCCGAAACGAACGAGTGCGCGGCCAGGGCCTCGGCGGCTGCGGCGAGTCGCGGGCGTCCGCCGCGCTCTGTCGCCACACGAAGCCGGAGGCGGCCAGGAAGGGCGCTCGCTATCCGGGCTGTAGCCAACGGACGCGGGGCAGCTAAATCAGCGTTCGGCACTCGAGCCTCCGCAGGCGGTTGATACGACGACACAAGGGTCTAGTGGAAGAAGTAAGCCGCGCCTGAACTCGCCTTCGCGCTGGCTAGGCGAATCCTACCTGCCGCAGGGGTGCCGCTACGAATATGCCGACGGCTACGGAACCTAAAACCGACGCACGAGAACGCGCCGGCCCCAACGGGGAGCGGGTGCTCGTCCGGGTCGGTCATGTCGCAACCACCGCGATGATCTCCCGCACTCATGTCTTGTGGTCCAGAAGGATTGGGGTTCGGTGGTGCCGGGATCACACCACGAGGCCGTCAGGGCTCGAGTAGGGCGGAGAACTGAATCCCCTGCGGCTTCAACGGAATAGTGCTGACCTGGCGCATTCACGCTCTTAGTAACGACGCTACTAAGAAGGTATGAGCGACTTATTCTTTTTCAGGGACGCGATCGAGCCCGAGGGCATCGGTTCGCTCCAGTCACGGACCGGGGGCGGCGCCGGCGAGGAAGTGGGCGATGAGTTCGTCGGCTTCCACGTCGAGGCCACAGACGGTTCCATCGGACGCGTACTCGACGTCGAGCGCGCGCCCGGACACAGCCATCTCGTGATCCAGACCGGCGGCACGATCCTCAGCAAGAAAGTGGTGATCCCCGCCGCGATGGTCGACACGGTCGACCGGGATGACAAGAAGGTCCACCTCAGCCTTACAAAGGACGAGGTCCGCGACGCGCCCGAGTTCGATGAAGAGGACTTCCGGGCCGGCGCGCACCGAGACGAAGTGACGAACTACTACGCGCCGGTCGACGGGCCGCGGCGCGGCACTTCAAGCCAAAGGCGCGATGCGAGGGGAATCGGCCGGCAGCGAACGCTTCACCACTGGAGCGACTGATATCTCCGGGTCGGAGACGATGTCTACCGGCAGTGAGCGCCGGGAAGGGTCCGGCTTGTCCTGAGGTCGATCCCGGTGGGCTGTTGCTGCCGGAGTAGTAGCAGTTACACGCGCGGCGCCTCCAGTGCCGCGCGTGGCTTAGGTCCTGCGAGGACAAATTGATGCGCCCGCCGGCTAGAACGGCCAGCTCCGTCGCGACGTGGCGGAGGTGCAGGAATGACGCCTTTGCGCCTTGTTGTCGTGATCCCGCGGCACACGCGCCAGGCGGCACGCCGGGCGGTTTGCGCGCTGGGCGATCGGCGCAGACTTGGGGCTGCAAACACACCTACTACTGCGGAGGCGGTATGCCGGACGTAAACATCGGCGAACATAACGGCGCGCCGATTCACTTGTACTACGAGGACCACGGCGCTGGCGAGCCGGTCGTCTTGATCCACGGCTGGCCGCTGTCATTGCGCTCCTGGGAAAACCAGGTGCCGGTGCTCGTGGAAGCCGGTTACCGCGTGATTGCGTACGACCGGCGCGGCTTCGGCGAGTCCTCGCAGCCTTGGAACGGTTACGACTACGACACGTTTGCCCAGGACCTCGACCGGCTCCTGACACACCTTGACCTGCGCGGCGTGACGCTGGTGGGTTTCTCGATGGGTGGCGGGGAGGTGGCGCGCTACGTCGGGAAATTCGGTACGGACCGCGTCGCGAGAGCCGTCTTCGCCGCCGCGGTGCCGCCGTTTCTTTACAAGAGCGCCGACAACCCTGACGGCGGTCTCGACGACGCCACGCTCGAGCAGTTTGAGGCCGGCATTCGAAGCGACCGCATCGCGTTCGTCGACGGTTTCCTTGGCGACTTCTTCGCTGTTGGGGAGCGGACGGATCTCGTGAGCGACGTGCAGCGCGAATACGCCCGCCAAATGGCTGCGTTCGCGTCGCCGAAGGGAACGCTGGACTGCACCGTCGCTTTCGGCAAGACGGACTTCCGCGACGACTTGAAGAAGTTCGACATCCCGACGCTCGTGATCCATGGCGATTCAGACAAGATCGTGCCTTTTGAAGTCAGCGGAAAGCGCACGCACGAGAGCGTTGCCGGCAGCCGCTTGGTGGTGGTCGAGGAAGCGCCGCACGGCTTCAACGTGACCCACGCCGAACAGTTCAACGCGGAACTGCTTGATTTCCTGAAGTCCTAGCCGTCGGGCAACGGCATCCCAACGGGAACGCGCTCGGCGCGCGTTCCCGTTCGCGCGCCTGAGAGGACGACATGTGCGATGAAAACGTGCCCGGTCAAATCAGCGGCCCGCTGAGGCGGTGATGACCGAGCATCACGCTCTCACGAGCGGGCCGCAGTGCTTCAGGCCCTGTGAGGCACTGCGATCCATTCGCGCAGCACGCGCTCGATGGCGTCCTTGGTCAAGGGCTTGGCTAGATAGTCGTCCATCCCCGCTTGCAGACACCGCTCACGGTCACCTGCCATCGCGTTCGCAGTCATGGCGATGATCGGCACTCGTCCCGTGTCGGCTTCGCGCTCGCGAATTCGCCGTGTCGCTTCGTAGCCATCCATACGGGGCATCTGGCAGTCCATGAGCACCACTTGAAAGCAACCACGCTCGAATTCTTCGAGCGCCGCGAGGCCATCTTCTGCGATGCAGACGTCCAGGCCGCACTCCGTCAGCAGAGCTTCAGCAACGATTTGGTTGATCGGGTTGTCCTCCACCAGCAGAGCGCGCGGCGCGTGCCGCTCGTGACCGGCACCCAGAGCTGGGGTGTCGTCACGGCCGACGGCAATATCCGCGGCGCGCTGGAGCACCGCGGCTACCTCGGTGGTTCCGACCTTCATTGGCAGCGTCACCGTGAAGCAAGTTCCTCGCCCGACGATTGAATCCACTTCGATCCGCCCGCCCATCAGATCGACAAGCCGTTGTGAGATGGCTAGCCCGAGGCCGGTGCCGCCATAGCGTCGCGTCGTGGAGGCGTCGGCCTGCGTGAAGGACTCGAATACCGCTTCCAGGCGGTCAGGGGCAATCCCGATTCCCGTGTCGTGCACTTCCATGCAAACGCGTATGGCGCCGTCGGCGAGGTTGTCGGCCCGCACCCGAACCTCGACGGAGCCACGGTCGGTGAACTTCACCGCGTTGGAGAGAAGGTTGGCGAGGACCTGGCGCAGCCGGCTGCGGTCACCGATGACGAGCCGGCGAACGTCGCTTGCCAGATCGATGCGGAGTTCAAGCCCCTTCGCGCGTGTCTGCGGGAGCATCATGCGGCCCGTCTCGGTGACGAGCTCGTGCAAATCGAACTCATGGCGTTCGAGAACGATCTTGCCTGCCTCGATCTTGGAGAAGTCGAGAATGTCACTGATGACTTCCAGCAGCGCACCACCGGCCGCCGCGATGGTTTTGACGTAGTCGCGCTGCTCGGAATCAAGTTGCGTCCGCGCCAGGAGGTCCGCCATCCCGATGACACCGTTGAGCGGCGTCCGGATCTCGTGACTCATGTTCGCGAGGAACTCCGACTTCGCACCGCAAGCCGCGACCGCCTCGTCGCGCGCTCGCTCGAGCTCGCTTTCAACTTGACGTAGACGGCGGACGTCCGCGCGCAGCGTGATTTCCGTCACCACGGACTGCGCCACGTCATGGAGCGTCATCACGTCCTCGTCGCTCCAGTCGCGCGGCTTCGAGTCCACCGCGCACAAGCTGCCGAGAGTCTGACCTCCCGGCAGCGTGAGCGGGACGCCGAGGTAGGCGATCACTCCCAACTCGGTGATTGCCGGATTGTTGCGAACCAGCGCGTGTTCACGCGCGTCCGGGATGACCAACGCTGCCCGGCTGTGCACGACGTGCTTGCAGAAGGAATGCGAAAGCGGCGTGCCGCGATCTTCGGCGAGAGATCCCGAGATCCCGACGCAGCTCTTGAAGAACTGGCGACGGTCGTCGACCAACGATGTCACTGCGACCGGTACGCCGATTACCCGTGCGGCGAGCTGGGTCAACCGGTCGAACCCTGCCTCAGGCTCGGAGTCGAGCAGCTCCGTGGAGTGGAGCGCCGCGAGCCGCTCAGGATCAGCGAGAACGACTTCGAGTGACGGCGACGGGGTTGATGGAAGCATGGGGTTGGCGCTTAGTGCCGTCTGAGCGCTCCACCCGGGAACCAAGGGAGACCCGTGATGTTGAAGCTGCCGGCGTGGGGATCGCCACGATCCATGGTTAGTAGATCGGCGGTCCGATGCGCCGACTTGAGGTTGCGGTCGTGCTGTTTTGCGCGACCGGACGTGTTCGACTAGGGGCACGGACGGCACAGGACGTCGTGGGCCGCGTTTACGCCGTTATCTCAAGTTGCCGACGAGGAAGATCGCGGCGAGCGCGGCCGCGTCAGCTACGGCGCGCGCTCGCATCGGCCGCGAGCACGGCGTCGCTCGTCGCGGTCGCCGGCCATGGGCGCGATGCGCCACGCTCGTCCGCGAGCACGCGCGCCAGCGCGTCGCCGAATTCCGACGGCGTGTCGGCCATCTCGGCGATGCCTAACGCACACATCGCCGTGGCATTGGTGCGCCAATGACCGGGGGGAGGCCGGTAGACGATGCTCGGCCTGTCGGCGACGAGCGTCTCGAGTGACGTCATCCCTCCACCGGAGTGCACGACGACGTCCGCGGCCGCGATCAGCTCACGCATGCGTTCCACGAAACCGAGTATGCGCACCCGTCCAGAACCGGCGAACGTGTTCTCCAAGCGTCCGCGCGCCTCCTCGTTGCGGCCGGTGACGCAGACCACGGTCGCGTCCGCGCGTAGCGCGCAGTCGATCGCTCCCTCGAGATCGCCGATGCCGCAGCCGCCTCCCGTGACCAGCACCACCCTCCCGTCGACCGGTAGCCCGAGCGCCTGGCGAGCGGCCATCTGGCAATGCGTCTCGTAGAACACCGGAGCGACGAGCGGCCGCACCGCACGGACCGCGGCGGGTCCGGCCAGGCGCTCGACGAGAGGTTCAGACTCGGGATGCATGACGAGGTGAAGGTCCAGGCCTGGATGCACCCAAAATCCGAGGCTTGCGGGATCAAGCACGGTGGTGCAGACCCGGGCGTCCAGGCGCCCGCGCTGGCGTAGCCGGCCGAGCACCGGGTTGACTCCCGAGAACGTCGAGACGATCACGTCCGGACGATGCCGTTCGATCAGCCGCAGGAGCTGCGAAGCGCCCATGAGGTACAGGACCGCGTGTGCCAACCGGCGGGCGGGAGTCCGCATGATCAACCAGTGAACGAATCCGAAAAGTCGGGGGAGGTGCTCGAACTGGAACAACGCGGCGTCGCGCACGACTGTCCGAAGGATCCGGCCGAGCGCGCACAGCCCGTCCTCGACGACCACGTCGGCCGGCGCCTCGCGTTGCTGTAGCTCGCTCACCAGCGCGCGCGCCGCAGCGGCATGACCTTCGCCGACGTCGGCGGACAGAACGAGGATGCGCGTCCGCCTCGATCCGGTCGAGGGATCGGCGCAAAAGACCGGACTGCCGCCAGCACGTCGAGTGCCAGCAGCTTCCGTGGCTGGCGAGGCAGCAGGTAAGAGGTTCATCTAGGGGCGCGGGGCACGACCACATCCGTCGCGCGCGGCTCGAAGCCGCGGGCGGGTCGAGCGGCGGGTCTACCCAGGAAAGAGCCTACGCCATTCCGCGCTTGGGAAGAATCACGAGTGAGGACTTGTCGTGCAGCCGCACGCTACAGCGCAGCCCCAACCGGCGTGTTGAGGTGGCGCAGGATCACCCCGGCCACGTCGGTCGGGGCGATCCGATCGGAGTCAAGGAGGCCGCTGTGACGGGTGAGCAGCAGCGGGCCGTGGGGCGCGTCCTCGGCGGCGCGTCCGTGCGAGCCGCGGACGAGTGAGGCGTCGAGCGGTATGACGTCGAGCAGGCTGCGCAGGCCGGCTTTGCGCTTGGCCAGCGTGGCGGCGATCTTGAGCTTGGGCACGCGCAGCGCGGGGTCGAGGAAGAGCTCCACCGGGTCGTAGCCCGGCTTGCGGTGAATGTCGACCGTGCGCGCGTAGTCGGGTGCCCGCTCGTCGTCGAACCAGAAGTAGTAGGTGAACCATGCGTCGCGCTCGGAGATCGCGACGAGATCGCCGGAGCGCGGGTGATCGAGCCCGTGCTCACGCTTGCCGTCGGCGTCGAGGACCGCCTCGACGCCGGGAAGGCTCTCGAGCAGCGCCCGCACGGCGGGGACGTCGTCGTGGTCGGCGACGTAGACGTGCGCCACCTGGTGGTCGGCGACGGCGAACGCCCGGCTCGCGCCGGCATCGAGCAGCTCGCGTCCGAGCTCCTCGCGGATGGTGATGAAGCCGTGGCGCCGGAGCTCGCGATTGAGGTGCACGGGCCGCGAGACGGGAGTGATCCCGTATTCGGAGACAATCACGACACGGGCGTCGCGCTCCTCGAAGAAGTCGATGAGGTCGCCGCAGACCTCATCGACCGCGCGTAGGTCGGCGGCTACCTTGGCGACGTCGGGCCCGTGAAGCTGCAGACCGTAGTCGAGGTGTGGCAGGTAGACGAGCGACAGCGTCGGGTCATGCCGCCGCTCGACGAATTTCGCCGACTCGGCGATCCAGCGGCTCGACTCGATCGACGACGCCGGCCCCCAGAAGCGAAAGAGCGGGAACTGTCCCAGCTCGGCCTGCACGGCATGGCGCAACCCGCCGGGATGCGAGTGAACGTCGGGCAGCTTGCGCCCGTCGGCCGGATACATCGGTCGCGGCGTCACCGCGTAGTCGACCGACGAGTACATGTTGAACCACCAGAAGAGGTTCGCGCACGAGAAATCCGGATTCGCCGCCCGCGCGATCTCCCAGACCTTCGGTGCCTGGACGAGTCGGTTGCTCTGCTGCCAGAAGCGGATCTCGGCGGTGTCCTGGTGGTACCAGCCGTTGGCCACCACGCCGTGGACGCTAGGCATCACGCCGGTGAGATAGGTGCTCTGGACGGTCGAGGTGACCGCCGGCGTCATGCCGGTCACCGCCGCCCGGGCTCCGGCGCGAACGAACGCGCTCAAGCGGGGCGTGTACTCGCCCAGCAGGTCGGGAGTCAGTCCCACCACGCAGATGACGACCGTCTTGTGCAAGCTAGTCCCCCGCGATCCGGCGCTGCAGCGCCGTGGTTGCGATAAAGGCGATCAGCGCCACCGCCGACGCCTCGGCGGGCGCGCCGGCCACGGCCAGGACGACGAGGTCGAACAGCGCCATGCCGGCGATCAGGCGGTGGACCGCGGCGCCGACGCCTCCCCCGCGGTAGAGGTCGACCAGCGTCCATGTGCTCCACAGCGTGAAGGCGGCGAGCGCGGCCAGCCCCGCGGCCGACGGCAGCTGCCAGGCGAAGACAGCCGCCGGTGCGAGCACGAGGAGGATCGGCCAGTGAGCGCCCCTGGCGGCCCTGGCGATCTGCGTCAGCCCGACGACGTAACCGCCGAGCAGCAGCGCGGCGAGCGGGACCGACTCCCATCGGGCTTCGGCAACGGCGGCGAAGGCGACGACGTAGACCATGACCCGGGTGCCGGCCATCAGCACCGGCGCGAACGGGTTGCCCTTGTGCCAGGCGTCATAGACGAAAATCAGGGCGATAAGCACCAGACCGGCGAGCAACGCCTCCGTGCCGGTGAGCGCCAGCAGCGCCGCCCCCGTGCCGAACAGGGCGGCGGTCGCCCACCGTGCCGCGCTCACCGAGACCTCGCCCGTCACCAGCGGGCGCTCGAGTCGCTGACGTGAGTCGATGGCGACGTCAAGGACATCGTTGAGGACCATCCCCGCCACGTAGAAGCACACCATCGCCGTGGCGACCAGCACGACCGCCGCGGGATCGGGCGCGGAGCTCGCCAACCAAGCGCCGGCAACGACGTTGGCCACCACCGTCGGCGCGTTCGAGACCCGTCCGAGCGCCAGCCAGGCGGCGGCGCGGGGACGGTGGAGCGGCGCCGGTGCCGCCGTGGCGTCAGTCGAGGACATCGAGCACCCATTCGTACTCTCGGGCGATCGAGTCGACCAGCTCCGACCGCAGCTCGGGCGGCAGGACATCCCAGGTGTAGGTCTCGATCTCCAGGTGACGCGCGGCGTCGCGAGCCTGGACGAGCTCGAGGACGCGCCGCAGCTCGGGCTGGGTCGAGCGCAGCGTCGCGTAGCGCTCGAGAAAGATGGGGACGTGGAAGTGGATGCGCCACTCTCGCGCGCGGGGGTCCGTGATGCGCTCAAGGGCCTGCGGCAGGTCGGGATAGGACTGAAGTGTGCCGTCGTCGTTGCGCTGCACCACTTGGTGGAGGTAGACGTCGTCGACGAGCGTCTGAAGCGTCTCCTCCACGCCCAATCGTGCGCGGGGCTCGGGATCGAGCGAGACGGCGACCGCCGAGCTCACCTGGACCTTGCCGACGCGGATGCCCGCCGCGTCGAGTGAGTCGAGCGCCGCTTCGGGCACTTCGAAGGCGACCGCGGAATGACAGGCGTCGAAGCAGACCCGGACGTGATCGCGCAGGGCCTCACGCGCCCGCTCGAGCCCGAACGCCCGACGCGCGGCCAGCGCCCGCGCCCCCGCCTCCAACAGGCGCTGGAGGTAAAAGCGCTCGAGGTCAGCGCAGTCCGAAAGCGAGCCGTCGGCCTCCGGCTCGACGTCGAGGTGGATCAACCGCCCGCTGCGCTCGGATATCTTCAGCAGTCCGTCGACGGTCCGCGCGAGGTTGGCGGCACAGCGGTCCTGCGCCTGCGCGTCATCGGGTCCCACCCAGGCGACGTAGGACAGCGGGTTGGTGGAGATGCTGCCCTCGACTCCGTCCGGCAGCAGGCGGTCGAGGATCTCGGCCAGTCGGAGCGTGTAGTCGACGCGCTCGTCGCTGCGCCAGTCCGGCGTGTGGACGTCTGCCTTGACCGGTTGCCCGTGGAAGGTGCCGTGCGGAAAGCCGTTGATCGTAAAGACGTAGAGCCCCTCGCCCGCAAGGAACTCCGCGAACTCCGTCAGACGATGTCCTTCGAGCAGCTCAACGCTCTCGCGTCCCGACAGCCGCAGACCGATCCCGAACGGCTCGTCGACGTCCAGGCGTGACTTCAGCGCCGGCGTGTGCGCCGCCAGGCTGGCGCGCACCTCTTCCCAACCGTTTGCCGGGTGGATGTTGGTGCAGTAGCCGAGGTGCAGTCCTCCGTCGCCGACGCGCATCTAACCCGTGGTCGTCTCGCGCTCGCGGCGCGCGAGGGCGAACTTGGGCGACTGCCCCAGGAATTCGACCGGATTCGCGTAGACGACCTGGCGGATGAGGGTCTCGGGGTGGCCGCGGCGGCGCATCTCGAGGACGAGCGCCGGTACGGCGAGGGGGTCCGAGTCGCCCCAGTCACACGCCGAGGCGACGCAGATCCGCTCGGGACCGTAGATCTCGACCATGTCGATCGCTCGGCCCGGCGAGACCTTGGTGGTGGGATACAGCGTCAGGCCGGTCCAGAAGCCATGCTCGAGGATCATCTCGATCGTGTGCTCCTCGGCATGGTCGACCATCACCCGGCTCGGGTCGATGCGACCGTCGGCGGCGAGGGTTTCCACGATCACGCGGGTGCCCTTGTACTTGTCCTCGAGGTGCGGCGTGTGGATGTGGATGAGCTGCTCGTGCTCGAGCGCCAGCTCGACATGGTCGACGAAGGTGGCGAGCTCGTTGCGAGTGACGCGATTGAGGCCGATCTCGCCGATGCCGAGGACGTTGGGGCGATCCAGGAAGCCGGGGATGAGATCGATGACCTCCCGCGCCAGCGCTCGGTCCTCACCCTCCTTGGGATTGAGGCACAGCCATGTGTAGTGCTCGATGCCAACGGCGGCGGCGCGCTTGGGCTCGAAGTCGGTCAGGCGGTCGAAGTAGTCGGCGAACACCGCCGCGGAGGGGTGGTCGTAGCCGGCCCAGAAGGCCGGTTCGGTGACCGCCACGCATCCGGTCATCGCCATGCGCCGGTAGTCGTCTGTGGTTCGCGACACCATGTGGGCGTGCAGGTCGACGTACTCCATGTCAGGACTCCGCAGAGTCCGCGTCGTAGGCGCCGAGCGCGCCCTTGCGATCCAGCGACGGCAGCAGGTCGGTGCGCGGATCGCTGAAGATCATCTGCGCACGCAGGGTGCGGTCCTTCTCGCCGTCGGTGAGGACGGCCAGCGCCTCACGCGTGGCGCGCAGCCGGAAGTCGTCTTCGCCGTCGAGGGCGGCGGCGCGGTCGAGCCGGTCGAGGTAGGCGGCGAGCTCGAGGACCTGCACGCGGTGGTCCATGAAGTAGGTGTCGATCAGCTCACGCTGAGTGAGCGGAGACGTGCCCTGCGGCGAAGCCATTCGATCCTTCCTCCGTTTCCAGCGACAGCATGTTGACGGCGTCTAGGACCGCACGGTCGGCTAGCTCGTGCACCTCGATCCCGCGCCCGATGCCCGTCAGCAACATCACGGTGAGCCGGCCCCCGAGGTGCTCGCGGAACTCGTCGCGCCCGGCCAGGAAAGCAGGGCGGCTCCCGTCCTCGAGCTCAAGCTCGGGAGTGTGGACCGGCAGGCCCAGCTTGAGCAGGAGCGTGACTATGCGCCCACGGTCCGCGTGGGACAGGAGCCCGGTGAGCATGGAGTACGTCGCATCGATGGCGATGCCGACGGCCACCGCCTCGCCGTGGCGCAGCTCGTAGTCGGACAGCTGTTCCAGCTTGTGGGCGGCCCAATGGCCGAAGTCCAATGGGCGTGAGGAGCCCTGCTCGAAGGCGTCACCGCTGTTGGCGATGTGGTCCAGGTGCAGCTCGGCGCAGCGGTGGATAAGTCGCTGCATCGCCTCGCCGTCGCGTCGGCGGAGGCTTTCCGCGTGCCCTTCGAGCCACTCGAAGAAAGCGGCGTCCTTGACGAGTGCGACTTTGATCGCCTCAGAGATGCCCGCGCGCCAGTCCCGGTCCGAGAGGGTGGTCAGGAAGTGGGAATCGCACAGGACGGCGGCCGGCGGAGCGAAGCTCCCGACCGAGTTCTTCTTGCCGAAGGCGTTGATGCCGTTCTTGACGCCGACCGCGGAGTCGTTCTGGGCGAGGACGGTCGTCGGCACGCGCACCATCCGCACGCCGCGGTGTGCGGTGGCGGCCGCAAAGCCGGCCATGTCGATGACGGCTCCACCGCCGACGGCGACCACGTGCGAGTGACGGCAGACGCCGCGCGCGTCGATCGCTGCGCGGATGCCCTCGATCACCGCCGGGTCGTTCTTGCTGAGCTCGCCGCCGGGCACGACGAGCGGGTCGCCGGCCAGGGCCAGGCCATGCCGGTCCGCATAGGCCCGGATGTCGTCAAGCAGCCTCGGGTGGTGCTCGACGACTCCGGCGTCGACGACGAACAGCAGCGGACGCCCGGCCTGTTCGGCGACAGCGTCACGCAGGACGCCGTTGTCAGGCCGCAACAGGCCGTGGGTGAAGCGGACTGGGTAGCGGAACGTGACGCGCACCTCCTGCTCCAGCGGCGGCAGCGACGGAGGCGGGCTTCCTTGCCCTGAGGGATGCATCGTCGCAGCCATTCAGACCGCTCACGGTGGCAGGCAACCCGGTTTTG
>JADDQZ010000072.1:27712-31301 GCA_016781085.1 Actinomycetota bacterium | reverse complement strand
CGGAACAGCAGCTCGTGCGTTCAGCGCCGTTTGCGCTCGTACATCGCAGCGTCAGCGCGGGCGATAGCGCTTCGAACGGTGTCGCCGGGCTCGGCCAACGCCGAGCCGACGCTTACACCGACTTGGTAGTGGCCGCCGGCGAAACACATCGGTGCAGACAGCGCTGTGCGGATGCGGGCAATTATTTCCTCGACGCACGTTCCGCCTCGCGCGATCTCCGCCACGACGGCGAATTCGTCGCCGCCGATTCTTGCGACGCTGTCTTCGGCACGCACCGACGCCGCCAGGCGTTGGGCGATCGTCACGAGCACTTCGTCGCCGGCGTCGTGGCCGTAGGTGTCATTGATCGGTTTGAATGCGTCCACGTCGGCGACGATCACGAGCACGTCAGTGTCGTGGCGCAACTGGCGCGCGAAGGCGTGCGCGAGGCGATCCGTCAAAACGAGCCGGTTCAAGACTCCAGTCAACGGGTCGTGCGACGCCGCATCTCCGAGCTCGGCTGCTATCCGAGTCAGCTCGACCCGCGCCGCGACTTCTTCCGCGAGGTCTTCGAACCGCGCAAGCTGCTCGCCAGAAAGCTCGCGAGGAACGGTGTCCCAGGAACACAGCGTGCCGACTGCCACGCCGTCGACCGCTCGTACCGGGACCGACGCGTAAAACCTCACCGGCGTGGGACCGCCAACGAAGGACGTATACGCGAACTGCGCCTCGGCGGTCGCATCGGCGCAAACGATCCTCCGATCGCCATCGATCACTAGCCGGCACATCGAGTCTTCACGCGGATGCGTGCCGAGCGGCGCGTTGACCCCTGCGACACGGTGCTGCTCGACGTCGTCGATGATGTGAATTGCGGCGGCAGAAGCGCCGGTCACATACGACGAGACGCGGGCCAAAGCCGTCAGCGCCGGATCACCCGCCCCGCTGAGGACGCCCAATCGAGCGATCGCTTGCTGTCGCCGTCGCGCGATGGCTTCATCGGCACTCATCCTGCATCAGTAATCGTCGCCGGGCGAAAGACTTTGAGCGTCTCTTCCGACCGGTGTGACCGCGTGACCGCCGGCCACCGCCGAAGACGGTCCCTGCCCACGCCGAGACGACGGCTGTCGGCCCGACAGCTAGAGCGACCTCAGAACCCGGCGCGGACGTCACTGCAAACGGATCAGTCCTCGTCTTCGGCGGTTCCGAATGCCTCGAGCACCGGCACGGAAGGAACGAAATAGTACGAGCCGGTAACCGGCTTGGCATAGCGCGTGAGGGCGTCGCGCGGGGTTCCCAGCATGCCCGCCATGCTTTCGAGCATCCGCGAAAGCCGCTGTTGCTCGGCGCTGAAGCCGACGAACATCGTCCCGTGCTCGATCACCGTGCCGAAGGGCATGTTGCGGCGGAAGATGTCGCCGAACTCCTCCTGATCGGTTCGCGCCACGTGTGAGTCCTCCGGACGGTCGTCGAGCTCGACGCTGTCTTCCTTCGTCCTCCCCATTGCCTGCTCCTGTGCGTGAACCGGCAGCGCGTCCCAAGCCGTGTCGTGGATCCACTGCTGCAACAGCACGACGGAGCCCCCGGCGCCGCTGGCACCGGGCGGAATAAGCGCGGCGATCTGCGCTTCGGCGACGCTTGGGTTCTCCGTACCGTCGATGAAGCCAGTCAAGTCCCGGTGATGGCGGTACGGCCAGCACGAGACCTCGTTGGTTGCGCGCGCGAGCGGCGCGAGATGCGACAACGCGGCGCGGGCTACGTCGAAGACGACGTCATAGCTGCTGCCGGCCAGCCAGAGCAGCGCGTCGTGCTGCGTCGCCGGCATGGTGTATCCGTCAGGACCGACCAGCGGTTCGTCGAACCCGTGCAAACCGGGCGGAGTGTCATGGGGCGCGACTTCGAGCCACAGCTCCGGACGAAACCCGGCAACGAAGTTGATGCCGCCGATCGTGGTTCGCGGCTCGCGGAGGTCCGCGATGCCGGCGACGAGGTCAGCGGCCCGGGCGCCGTCCTGCAGATCGAGTTCGAGATAGGCGTGAGACGCCGTTCCGAGGGCGAAGATTCCCGGCTGAGGAGTGCTGAGCGACACCGACACGCCGCTGGCACTACCCAACCCGGACTTCCCGTGAACGAACCGAACGCGGCCTCACGGCTGTTTTTGGGCCGTGCTCGCGTAAGAGCGCCATCTGGTGCCCTCGTTGGCAAGCCGCCGCACGCCACATCCTCCCGTGAGGTCTCGAACGTCATGCGACGTACCGGGCGAGCCAAACCGCCGATCATGGAGGATGCGGCCGCTTCCGACCGCATCATTCATTCTGATTGTCATTGCGTCCGAGGGGTCGGGCGGGCCATACTTCGGCCGTGTCGACCGATCCCGCCCGGCGAATCGGGCAACTCCTCGTCGCTGGCCTGGCCGTGGTGGCCCACCTAGTGGTCGGATTTTTTTATCTGGCGGGCGGGCTGGTGATCCCCGGACCGGTGCTCATCCCGCTGTGGCTCATCTGGCTCGCGCTCGCGGCCGTGCTGGTGCGCCTAGCGGTCCGGCGCTCCTGGTGGACGCCGGCAGTCCCGGTCGCCGCGGCGGTCCTCTTCGTGCTCGTCGTGATCGTCGGGGAACAGGCCTTCGGCTGGCAGGCGTGAGGCCGAAGGCGACCTGCGCGACGCGTCCTTGGCGAACCGGCGAACAGCCGGCCGACATCAAGCCGCCGGCCACCTCCGAATAAGGATCGAGCCGTACTCGAGCGGTCAGGTGAGTCCGATTCCGACAAGCGTCACGTCGTCGTCGTTGGGCGGATCGAGTGCGGCCAGG
This sequence comes from Actinomycetota bacterium, assembly GCA_016781085.1. Lineage (GTDB taxonomy): Bacteria > Actinomycetota > Thermoleophilia > Solirubrobacterales > Solirubrobacteraceae > LC5-1. The sequence goes on along the minus strand of JADDQZ010000072.1, from coordinate 28,516 downwards.
AGACCGTCCAGCAGCCCGTCGGGCTCGACTCCGCTGCGCTCGGCTGCCGCCCGCAGCCGGTCGAGTGCGTCCTGCAGGTCGGTGTGGCGACGCTCCACCAGGCCGTCGCTGTAGAGCACCAGCCGGTCCTGGCCGGTCAGCTGTACTCGCGTTTCCCCGTACCCGGCGGCATCGATGAGTCCCAGAGCCGGGCCGCGCTCCTCGTCGAGATAGCGCGCGCCTTCGGCCGCGGAAAGCAGCACGGGCAGATGTCCGGCGTTCGCGACGGCAACGTGTCCGGTGTTCGGATTCAGTTCCGCGACTATGGCTGTGGCCATCTCTCCGGGGAGCAACATCGCCACCAGTTCGTTCAGCGCTTGAAGCGCGGCGCCCGGTCCGCGGTCGCGCAGCAGGTGGGCGCGCAGCGCGTGCCGGAGCTGCGCAGTAACCGACGCTGCCGCCAGACCGTGACCGGCGACGTCGCCGAGCACGATCGAGACTCGGCCGCTGGGCAACAGGATGAGGTCGTACCAGTCGCCGCCGACCACGTCGTAGGCGCTGGCGGTGTATCTCGCGGCCAGCGCCACGCCGGGGACCTTTGGAAGCTGCTCGAGCAGCAGAGTGCGTTGCAGCGTGGCGGCCAGCCGATTGTCCTCCTCGGCTCGGACGAGCGCAGCCTCGGCAAGGTAGCTGGCCAGCGACCGCGCGGCGAGAAGCTCGTGCTCATGCCAAGGAGTGGAAGTCCCGCGAACCGTCTCGCTCCATCGCGCGAACGACTGTCGCGGGCTCAGCCGCGGACCCGCCTCGCTGGATGCGACCTTCGAG
>JADDQZ010000072.1:19732-27582 GCA_016781085.1 Actinomycetota bacterium | reverse complement strand
CGCCTCGCTGGATGCGACCTTCGAGGCGTACGGGTTCCCAGCCCAGCTCACCTCGCGGACTGTTTCCGGGCGAAACCAGGCGAGGAAGTTTCCACTGCCGCTTCCGATCTCCACGGCCAGGACGCCGCTGGCGACGTCGGCGAGGTCGGCATGGTCGGGGAGCACGTCGCTGAGGACATCTGTGGCCGTCAACCGCGTCGCCGCCGCTGATTCAGTCGCGAGCAGCGCCGTCACGAGCGGCACCACGCGCTCCGCAGGCGGCGCGGCACCCAACAGCACCAACCGGCCTTCAAGCCGGATCGCGGCGCCTCCGGACGGGACCAGGTCGAGCACCGTCACGTTTCCATCGGTGAGGGCGCTGATCGGTTCTCGCGGGGTCCTGGCGACAGCGGAAACCAGGTCCGCCTGGCGCTGGGCCACGCCAGCCACGCGAGCGCCGGCTCTGGCGTCGACGGCGGTGTGCAGCAACAACGAGGTGGTGCGGGCGAGGAACTCCGCAGCGGTGCGGTCGGTGTATGAAGGCCGGTGCGGTCCGTCGTAGTGGTGGCAGGCGACCAGTCCCCATAGCCGGCCACGGTCGATCAGAGACAGCGACATCGAGGCGACCACTCCCATGTTCGCCAGGTATTCCAAATGCACGGGAGACACGCTGCGAAGCATCGAACCGGACAGGTCCAGCGGCTGCTCGGTCCGTGGGTGGAACTGTGGGTGCAGAGGAACCGGTCGGTAGGCGGCGTCGGGAATCAGGCGCAGCCAGTTGGTCGTATACAGCGCCCTGGCCTGAGCGGGGATGTCGCTGGCCGGGTACCGCAGCCCCAGGAAGGGCTCCAGATCCTCGCGCCGGTCCTCGGCGATCACCTCGCCGTTCCAGTCAGCGTCGAAGCGATACACCATGACCCGGTCAAAGCCGGTGAGCTCCCGGACATCGCCGGCGAGCACCGCGGTGAGCTGTTCGAGCGTGCCGGCGTTGGACAGCCGCTGCAGCACCGACGGCAGGCGCCTGTGCCATGCCGGGCCCACCACCTCGAACTTAGAAAGCGGCTCCCACTCAGTCAGCAGCAGCCCGTCGGCACGGTGGATGACCACGTCGACCTCAGCAAGGCGCACCCGTATCCGCAACGGGTTGATTTCGGCAAGGTCACCGACCAACCCGGCTCGCAGCCGTGCCAGGTCAGCCGCCGTGAGCAGCTCTTCGAGCGAGCACCCGAGGACGTCACGACCGAACATCTGTGCCGCGTTCTGCGACGTCACCACCACCGTCAGGCTTGGCTCCTCCACCGCCAGCAGGACTCCGTGCGGCTGGATCGCGCCCGGCACGCGGATCGGTTCATCCGCGCACGCCTGCAGAGCCTGGTCAGTCACGCTCGGGCCGCCGGCAAGCGTCTTCGATTGTCGCGAAGGCGCGACGCGCGGCGGTGATCGCCAGCTCGCGCCGCAGATCGGACTGCAACTCCTGCTGCTCGGCCTGGCGGCGAAACGCGCGCCACATCTGGCCGCGACGGTCGCCGTAGGAGGTGAAGAATCGGCACGGCAGCCCGATGCCGCGCCTCGCGAGCTCGCGCAGGACGAGCGCGCCGCCGAGCGTGGCCCCCTCGAGTACGTACAGGGTGCCAAGCACCTCCTCGGCGCAGGAAAGCGACACCGGGCGGCCGGCCGGCGGCGTCCTGCGCCCCAGCTCGTACAGGTCCTGCTCGAGCCACGGCACCTTGACGCGTAGCGGCCAGTCTGGGACCGTCGCCCCGGTCATCGGGCACTCCCGCACTGCGCTCTCCAGCGGCGCGTACGCGGCCCAGAAACCCGACAGCAGCTCCGCGTAGCCGGACGGGTCACCGCAGCGTGTCGGTACGTCGAGCCGCCGCTCTAGCTCGTCGTGCGCGTCCCGGGTCGCGAGTCGGAGCTCGGACAGCAGGCCCACGGACTCCACGTCAACTGCCGACTCCGCCTGCCGGCGACGGGATGGCGTCGACGATGTCCATCGCCGCCCGCAGCTCAAGGAGATCGATGGCCCGTCGCACCGGGAGGTTGTCCGGAGGACAGATGACCCGCAGGGTCGTGCCGCGGCTTGCTGCCGCTCGTGCGGACCGGGCGAGCTCGCGAGCACCGCTGGAATCCATGAACGTCGTGTCGCTCAAGTCGAGAAACATCGAATGTGGCGGCGTCTGCAGTTGCGCCGTGACGGCGCTAGCAAGCACGGGGACGGTCGCGACGTCCAGCTCACCTTGAACCCGCAAGACAACCTGGCCGCGCACCATCGCGGATTCGACACTGAACAGCATGGTGCCGAGCAAGGCTATCGGTCACGGTCATGGAATCCGACCGTGACCGAGCTTCCCGCGCTGATCGAGCGTCCGAAACTCATACCTGCGACTGATCGCGCCCCACATGAGCGCCGGTCAATAGCGCAGCACCGCGGCGACCGGTCCGTCGAAGGGCCCGGCCTTCTCAGACTCGGGATCTTGCGGCGTGGTGATCAAGTGGACATCGGCCGACTGCTGGATGGCGGACTGAATCGCCGGCTCAATGATGTTCTCGACACGGTCGAGATGCGTCTCATCCACGGGACAGTTGACGTGCCCGGCGGTTCCGATCCAACCGCAGGTCACGCACTTGGCTCCTTCAGCTTCGGCGCCTTCGTGCACGAGAAGCGTCTCCACACGCTGTTCGACGAGCGCTTCGAGCACGTCTTTGAGGTTCGACGCGGCCCGGCCGCCCGTAGCCCGCTCGGCCTCGAAGCGCTCGAGTAGTTCGCGTTCCTCGTTGGCCTGATGTTCGTCCATCACGACACGAGCCGCGGCGAAGACATCGTCCTCGCTCGCGAGCCCTTCGTCGATGTCGATCCAACCCCGCACCCGCTCAAGCAGGTAGGAGTGCGTCTCGCCGCTGAGCGCCCCTCGCAAGTTCTGGTTGTTGGCGCCGATGATCAGGTGGTCAAACGGCCGACGCTTGTAGATCCGGAAAAGCAGATCGGTCACCGCTTCCAGGTGCCACTCGACCTCCTGGTTCACCGAGCGCTCGAAGCGCGCCTGCGACCATCCGCCCTGTTGGTGCTGGTTCTTGACGTCGGAATGGACGTCTCGGATCTCGCGGATTCCGGTCAGGCCACCGCGAAAGATTCGTCCCGAGTCACGAGTCACAAGGAGCACGCACCACTCGCCCTCGTCCTCATGGCCCAACAGCGGCTCGAGCATCGGACGGAGGTCCACATGAACTCCCGGATCCATCGGCTCGGCCAGCTTGATCACCTGGAAGAAGTCGAGCGCCTGCGCGGAATAGATGGCGATCGACTGCGCGTCCGAGACGTCGATCTCGCTGGTGAGGAAGCGCTCGATTCGCTCGCGATCGGCTTTCAGTGCTTCCTGCGCGTCGTGGGACAGGTCTCCGTCCCGCATTTGCTCGGCCAAGTCGTTCAGTAGCGAGTTGAACTGCGTGCTGCGGGCAGCAGCAGTCGCGAACAGCGAAGGATCGAGGTTGACCCACATGCTGACGACGACCGGCTCGTCCGCTTCGACTTCAGAGAGAGACCGGAGAACATCGTCCGTGAGCTGATTCGCGTGCATCACACACACCTACCCGCGCAGACGTTGATCACTCCGGACCGCTGAACGTTTTCGATGCCCCTCGTCTTCAGGACAAGCTGAGGCTTGCGACTCGCACCGACTCGGGCACGATCGTCGAGCTCAGGGTCGCCAAGGACGAGGCTCGGTTCCGCGAGCACCCAGTGGGGGACTGAATCCGCGCGGGGAAGGAGGGTTCGCAGCCGCGGCGGTCGTAACCCGTCGCGGGGCCGGCTTCTAATTTTCCAAAGCCTCGAGGCTCTTCAGGTAGGGGCTGCGCACGCGCAACGCATTGCCGGTCACCGAAACCCGGGTTGAATACCTGAAACCGGGCAGCTGATTTCTGTGCTTTCACTAGCGGAGGAACTATTGCTGGTCGGTCTCGACGACGAGCGAGGAATCGTCCGACCTCAGGAACGACTCGACGGCGCGCTCGCCGCCGCGTGGCTCGTGGAGCTGATGCTTCTCGAACGGATCGAAGAGCGCCGCGACGGAATTCACGTCATCGACGACACGCCGACTGAACTCGCGGACCTCGACTACATACTCGGTTGGATAGCGGATCCCCAGCGCCGTTCGCTGGAAGGTTGGCTTGACATCTTCAGAGAGAGCCGGCCGCGAGAACGCGTCGCGGCGTGCTTACTTGATCGCGGTGCCGTCCGCCGGGACCACAACCGCTTCTCCGGCTTCGCGACATATCCGGTCGTCGACCGCGCCGCAAAGCAAGCGATCCAAAGCCGTGCTGGACAAGCCATTGCTGCGGGACCAGCGGCAGCTACTCGAGACGCTTGCTTATGCCGCCTGGTCGAGACGGCTGAACTCGGAACGTCGCTCTGGGGCGGTGCGCGAGAGGCAATGCGCGACCGCGTGGACACGCTGCCTGACTGCTCGATAGCCCACATCGCGACGCACCTGCACGATGCCAAGCAGCGCAAGGCTTTGCTCGGCGGTCTTCGCGGCGATAGGCGTGTCCAACTCGTGACCAGGAGCTAGCGCAGCGTCGGCAGCAGTAACGCGCGTGCGTGAGGTGGTGGAGCTGCGGGACAGGCGAGAACTCCTCTCACGGCCTCCGCGAGGCCCTCGTCAGCTGCCGACGTAGGCCGCGAGGTGCTCGCCGGTCAGGGTGGAGCGGGCCGCGACGAGGTCGGATGGTGTGCCCTCGAAGACGATCTGGCCGCCATCGTGGCCGGCGCCGGGGCCGAGGTCGATGATCCAGTCGGCGTGCGCCATGACCGCCTGGTGGTGTTCGATGACGATGACCGACTTGCCGGAGTCGACGAGTCGGTCGAGCAGGCAGAGCAGCTGCGCGACGTCGGCGAGGTGCAGGCCGGTGGTCGGCTCGTCGAGGACGTAGACGCTGGGTGGGTGAGATGGTGTCCCCAAGTGGGTGGCCAGCTTCAGCCGTTGGCGCTCGCCGCCGGACAGGGTCGTGAGCGGCTGGCCGAGGCTGAGGTAGCCGAGCCCGAGGTCCGCGAGCCGGTTGAGGATGGCGTGGGCGGCCGGCGTGCGCGCCTCACCCGCGCCGAAGAACTCTCTGGCCTCGGTCACCGACATCGCGAGCACTTCGCTGATGTCGCGGCCGCCGAGGTGGAATTGCAGAACCGATGCCTCGAACCGCTTGCCCTCGCACTCCTCACAGGTGGTGGCGACGCCGGCCATCATCGCCAGGTCCGTGTAGATGACGCCGACGCCGTTGCAAGCGGGGCAGGCGCCCGCGGAGTTGGCGCTGAACAAGGCGGGCTTGACGCCGTTGGCCTTGGCGAACGCCTTGCGGATCGGCTCGAGCAACCCCGTGTAGGTCGCGGGATTGCTTCGTCTCGAGCCGCGGATCGGCCCCTGGTCAACGGAAACGACGCCGTGGCGTCCGGACACCGAGCCGTGGATCAGCGAGCTCTTGCCCGAGCCCGCCACTCCCGTGAGCACGGTCAGCACGCCGAGCGGGATGTCGACGTCGACGTCGCGCAGGTTGTGCGTCGTCGCGCCGCGGATTTCCAGGACGCCCACGGGCGTCCGCACCGTGTCCTTGAGAGCGGCCCGGTCGTCGATATGGCGACCGGTGACGGTGTCGCTGGTCAGCAGTTCAGCGACGGTGCCCTCGAAACAGATCGTGCCGCCATCGGTCCCGGCGCCGGGGCCGAGGTCGATGACGTGATCGGCGACCGAGATCGTCTCCGGCTCGTGCTCGACGACAAGCACCGTGTTGCCCTTGTCGCGCAGCCGCAGAAGCAGCTCGTTCATCCGCTCGATGTCCTGGGGGTGCAGGCCCGTGGTGGGCTCGTCGAAGACGTAGGTAACGTCGCTGAGCGAGGACCCGAGCTGGCGGATCATCTTGACCCGCTGCGCCTCGCCGCCCGACAGCGTGCCGGACGGCCGGTCGAGCGAGAGATAGCCGAGGCCGATCTCGGCGAACGAGTCGAGGGTGTGCTGAAGCGTCGCGAGCAGCGGCGCCACCGACGGCTCCTCGAGGCCGCGCACCCACTCGGCCAGGTCGGTGATCTGCATCGCAGACGCGTCCGCGTTGACGCCTGCGATCCGCGACGAGCGCGCCCCTTCGCTGAGCCGCGTGCCGTCGCACTCGGGGCAGGTGGCGAAGGTCACCGCCCGTTCGACGAAGGCGCGCACGTGTGGCTGCAGCGAGTCGACGTCCTTGGACAGAAACGACTTCTGGATCTTCGGGATCAGGCCCTCGTAGGTGAGGTTGATGCCGTCGACCTTGATCTTGGTCGGCTCTTGTGAAGCAGATCCTCGAGCTCTTTCTTCTTGTACTTCTGAATCGGCTTGTCCGGGTCGAAGAAGCCACAGCCGTTGAAGATGCGGCCGTACCAGCCGTCCATGCTGTAGCCCGGGATGGTAAGCGCACCCTCGTTGAGCGACTTGGTGCCGTCGTAGAGCTCGGACAAGTCGATGTCGGTGACCGAGCCGCGGCCTTCGCAGCGGGGGCACATGCCCCCGTGCGGTTGAAGGTGGCCTTCTCCGTTTTGCGGTTCCCGCGCTCGATCGTGATCCCGCCGCTAGCCCGGACGGACGGGACGTTGAAGGCGTACGCGCTGGGCGACCCGATGTGCGGGCGCCCGAGCCGGCTGAAGAGGATCCGCAGCAGCGCGTTAGCGTCGGTGGCGGTGCCGACCGTCGAGCGCGGATCGCCCCCCATGCGCTGCTGGTCGACGATGATGGCCGTCGTCAGCCCTTCCAGTACGTCGACTTCGGGCCGCGCCAGCGTCGGCATGAAGCCCTGCACGAAGGCGCTGTAAGTCTCGTTGATCAGCCGCTGGGACTCGGCGGCGATGGTGCCGAACGCCAGAGAGGTCTTGCCCGAGCCCGAGACGCCGGTGAACACTGTCAGCCGGCGCTTCGGGATGTCGACGCTGACGTCCTTGAGGTTGTTCTCGCGCGCGCCGTGCACGCGGATGAAGTCGTGGCTGTCGGCAGCGTGCAGGGCACGCAACTGCGTGTCCGTCCTCGTAACCATGCTGATCGAGTCTCCTCCTCTTAGAGCATTGTGTGACGCGAGCATGCATCCGGAGATGACTACGCGCTGTGGTGCGAGGTGCGATGTCTCGGACCTTTGTTAGTGCATCGGCATGCTCGGGTCAATTGAATTACGAACTCCGATCGCGGGCGACTCACGTCACAACTCGGCAACACCGCTTGGCGTGCGCGGTCCTAGCGTCCCCGGTCATGAACATCCTTCACCACATCGAGCCGGCTTCGCTGCTGCCGGTCAATGCCGACCGCTCATCGCTCGGCCGCCGTGCGATTGCCCTGATCGCTCACGACGCGCAAAAGACAGCGATGCTCGAGCTCGTCCAGGAGTACCGCGACGCCCTCCACGGTGAGCAGCTGATCGCCACGGGCACGACCGGCGGCCTGATCGCCGAGCAAACCGGTCTGGCTGTGCAGTGCCTTGCTTCCGGACCCCTCGGCGGCGACTTGCAGATCGGTGCCCAGATCGCCGCAAGTCAAGTAAAGCTCGTGATCTTCCTGCGCGACCCGCTGTGCGCGCATCCCCATGAGCCCGACATCCAGGCGCTCATCAAGGTGTGCGACATCCGCCACGTCCCCCTGGCGACCAACACCGCTACGGCGCGGTTGTGCCTTGAAGCACTGAGCCGTGACGCAGAAGTGATCGGTGCAGTCGCCGTCACTCGATGAGAGAGGCAGGCAACTGATTCGCCGTCGAGACGGCGGCAACGAGAACCGCTAAGAAGCGTGGCAATTGCTCTGACGTCGTGGACCTTGCGTTGAGCGCAGTCGCCGACCGCCTCGACCTCACGGCGCGACCGAATTGGGGTTACG
>JADDQZ010000072.1:0-19579 GCA_016781085.1 Actinomycetota bacterium | reverse complement strand
AGCAACCGCCGACCGGTGCAGGAAGATCATGCCCGCCGGCGCTCCTCAACCCTTACGCACCGCTTCCAGCCGGCGCGCCGTCGATCCGCCCGCGCCGCGGAAGCGGATCGGCGAGGTGCTCGTGGAGCGGGGCCTGATCACCGAAGCGCAGGTGCAGGAGGCACTGGTCGAGCAGAAGCGCACAGGCGACCGGCTCGGAGCCGTATTGGCCGCGCGCTCGGACGTCGACGAGCGCGAAGTGGTGCGAGCGTTGTCGGACGCCTTCGGGCTTCCCGGCGTCGATCTCGATGAGCTCGCGCCTGACGAGATGGTCATGTCAAAGCTCGGCGAACGCCTTGCCCGGGAGACTCGCGTGGCCGCGTTCGAGCTGGACGACTACGGGTTGCACGTCGCCTTTGACGACTCACCGGCCCCCGAACTGCTCGAGCGCCTGTCGAAGATCGCCAAAGTGCCGGTGATTCCCTATCTCGCGGCTTGGCGGCAGATCGAGTCCTTCCTCGGTCGCGCCTTTGCCGAGCAGTACGTGAGCGCGGCTCAAACGCGGTTGATCGACGAGCAGCCGCTGGACTCGGCGCGAGTCGTGTTCACCGAAAGCCAGATCGTCACAGGATGGCTCGGCGGCGCGACGCTCGGAGCCTTTTTCATGGTCTTTCCCGCGCACACGCTGGCCGCGATGCTGCTGGCTCTGATCGTCTTCTCACTGCTGGCTTCGGGTTACAAGGTGTGGCTCGCGGCGTGGACGCTGTGGGCGCGCATGCATCCCGACCCCAGCATCTCGCGCATCGACCCCGACACGCTCAACGAACGCGAGCTTCCGGTTTACACGATCCTTGTGCCCCTTTACCGCGAGGCGGCAATCGTCCCGCGGATTGCGCAGGGGATCGGTGGGTTGGACTACCCCAAGACCAAGCTCGACGTGAAGCTGTTGTGCGAGGAAGACGACTCAGAGACGATCGAGGCAATTCAACGCCTCAAGCTTCCGCCGCACTTTCGCTTGATCGTCGTGCCCGACTCGCTGCCGAAGACCAAGCCGAAGGCCTGCAACGTCGGGCTCGTCCAGGCCGAAGGCGAGTTCGTCGTCATCTACGACGCCGAAGACCGCCCGGAGCCCGACCAGCTCAAAAAGGCCGTTGCCGCCTTCCGCTCATCGTCGCGGGACCTGGTCTGCGTCCAAGCCCGGTTGAATTACTTCAACTGGCGTCAGAATTTGCTGACCCGCTGGTTTACCTGCGAGTACAGCGTTTGGTTTGACTTGATGCTCCCTGGCCTCGCGCGCGCCGGCGTGCCGGTCCCGCTCGGTGGCACTTCCAACCATTTCCGGCGCGAAGGGCTCTTGCAGGTGCTGGCGTGGGATCCCTTCAACGTCACCGAAGACGCCGACCTCGGCATTCGCTTGCACAAGGCCGGCTTCCGCACGGCGGTCATCGACTCCACTACTTACGAAGAAGCCAACTCCGCGGTTGGCAATTGGATACGGCAGCGTTCGCGCTGGATCAAGGGCTACCTGATCACCTGGATCGTGCACACCCGGCGGCCGGTGAAGCTGGCCCGGCAGCTCGGATTGCGCGGCTTTGTCTCCTTTCATCTGATGGTGGGTGGAGCGTTCGTCTTCCTCGTCAACCCGGTGCTGTGGACGGTCTCAGTGCTGTGCGCACTGCCAGACACCATGCTGAACCTCAGCGCGCTATTTCCGGGCAACACCGAGGACTTCGCGCTGTTCTACGGCTTGATCGGCAACGCCTTGTTCGTGGCTTTTGCGCTGCTCGGAGCGGTTGCTCGGCGCAACTGGGGCCTCGTCCCCGCCGCGCTCATCTCGCCGCTCTACTGGGCGCTGATGTCGATCGCCGGTTGGAAAGGCTTCATTCAGATCTTCACCAAGCCGGCGTTCTGGGAGAAGACCGTTCACGGCCTTGATGCCGGGCACGAAATCGACGCCATCGTGTTGCTGCCGGTGGAAGCTGTCGTGAGGTAGTAGTAATACCCCTGTGGATACGCATCGCGCCCTTGTCGTCGATGACGATCCAGCGAACCGGCTGTTGGTTCGACGGCTACTGGAACGGGCGCAGTTCGAGGTCTTCGAGGTGCCCAGTGGTGAGGCGGGCCTGCGGGCGCTCACGACCGTTCAGCCTGATGTTGTGCTGCTCGACGTAACAATGCCGGGGCTCGACGGCTGGGCGGTGCTCGAGCGCATCCGTCAGCTCACCGCTGATCTTCCGGTCATCATGCTGACCGCGCGCGATTTAGAGCTCGAAAAGGTGCGTGGGCTTCGTGGGGGCGCGGATGACTATGTGACCAAGCCGTTTGGAGCCCAGGAGTTGCTGGCTCGCGTCGAGGGAGTTCTACGCCGCCGTCCGCCTCGTGAGGCGTCCGCCGGCGAGCTTCTCGGAAGCTATGACGATGGCTTGATGTCAGTTGACCTGATCAACGCTCGTGCAAGCGCCGACGGCATCGAACTCAAGCTGACGCCGCTTCAATTGCGCCTGCTCGGCGTCTTGCTGGGCAACGCCGGCCGCCTGCTGTCTCCAGACCAGATACTGGAGCTTGCGTGGGGGATGCCGGGGGAGGGCCTCGAGCGCGTCAAGGTCCACGTCGGGCAGCTCCGGGCGCGGGTCCGCGCTCAGAGCGGTGTGGAGCTTCCACTGGAGACGGTGCGCGGCTTCGGTTATCGATACAACGGACCGCGTAGGGACGATACGGGCAGCTGTTGACAGTGGCCCTTCGTACGCCTGCCCGCACTTAACCAGCCGTGGACAGAACGCACCCGATCCCCTTCCTGCGCGCGCCACTGGGGGCTGAGCTTCCGTACGCGGCGATCAACGGCGCGCTGGAAGTAGCCCGCGAGGCAACTGGCATGGAAGTCGCTTTCTTCGCGGAATTGAACGAGGAAGCGGCGGTGTTCCGCGCTTTGGCGGGCGATTCAGAGTCCTTCGGCTGGCGACCCGGCGACTGCCTGGCCTTCGGTGACTCCTACTGCGCGCAGATGGTTACGGGAGCGTTGTCGCAGGTCGTCACAGACGCCCGGGCCAACCCCCTGGTGAGTGCGGTGAGCACGACGGCTGACGCCCGCATCGGTTCCTACGTCGGGGCGCCCGTGTGGCGCTCAGACGGCTTGCTCTACGGCTCTTTCTGCGCCCTGAGCCACGAGGCGCGGCCGGACCTTTCTGAGCGCGACGCGCGCTTGCTGGCGTCGCTCGGACGGATGGTCGCCGGGTTCATAGAGGAACACTCCCGCAATATCGGCGACTTCCGGCAGGTCGTCGAGGCAACGGCCGAAGGGATCTGGGTCGTCGACGTCCAGGGAATCACCCGGTACGTCAACGACGCGATGGTGGAGATCATGGGACGTGGGCGTGAGGAAGTGATCGGTGTCGCTGCCCTCGACGTCCTTTCTCCTCGGGAACGAGCAATCTACGGCCCTCACATGGAGGCACGCCGCCGTGGCGAGCGTGGCACCTGTGAAGCCGAACTGCACCGTCCCGACGGTGACGTCCGGCACTTGCGCGTATCCGGAGTGCCATTGTCAGATCCCGACGGGAACGTCACGGGCGCCGTGGCGACGGTCACCGACCTCACGGATGAGGTAAGGGCGCAGCAGCGCGCCGCCCAGCTCCAGGCGTCCAGCGTTCAAGAAGCCGAGGAGAAATTCCAGGCACTCGCGCAGTTCGTCCCCCACAAGGTCTGGAGCGCGACTCCGGACGGCACGATGGACTTCGTCAACCAGCAACTGGTCGACTACATCGGTCCGGCAGCGACCACGATCACGGAGTGGACGGACGTGGTCCATCCCGAAGATCTGGCGTCTGCGCGTGAGGCCTGGCACAAGGCCTTGTCCACCGGTGACTCCTACGCCACCGAATATCGCTTGCGCCGGCACGACGGAGAGATGCGTGACCACGTTGCGCGCGCCTTCCTCACCCGCGACGACGACGGCGCTCCGCGTCGCTGGTACGGGATGCTCACCGACGTCACCGACGAGCGCGCACAGCAGCGTCTCACTGCGCTCGTGGAGTCCTCGGCCGACGCCATCATCGGCCACGACCTCGACGGCAGAATCACCAGCTGGAACGCGGCTGCCACCGGCATCTACGGTCTGGACGCTGCGTCGTCGATCGGCCGCCCGATCGACGTGGCTCTGGGCGAAGATGCGATCCGGCGGCGTGAGCATCTGTTGACCGAAGTTCGCGCGGGCCGGGCGGTCAGGGGACTGGAGATGCGGCAGGCGGCCGAAGACGGCACCGTACGCGTGTTGTCGCTCACGGCCTCGCCTGTGCGCGACGAGGACGGGACAGTCCTCGGCGCCTCGCTGATCGCCTTGGACGTGACGGCCGCTCGCCACGCCGAAGAGCAAGTCCGCTCGAGCGAAGCGCGCTTGCTCGAGGCACAGCGCGTGGCTCGCCTCGGCAACTGGGAGATCGACCGCCGTTTGAAGTTCGTCGCTTGCTCAGAGGAAGCGCGACGGCTCCTGGAGCTTCCCGCTGCTCCGGCTCCGCTGAGCTCCGCCGACTTCTTTGCATCCATCCACCCCGACGACCTGGCGGGAATTCGCGCCTACACCGATGAGGTGCTCAAGCGCGGCGGCGAGCTCTCGTACGAGCACAGGGTCTGCCGCCAAGGCGGGGCGGTGCGCTGGATTGCGGCGCGCGGAAGGGTCGTCGTAGAGGAGGAGGACGGAACGCCGGCGAACATCGTCGGAACCGTGCAAGACGTCACCGAGTTGCGCGAAGCTGAGGCGGCTCTGCGAGAGGAACGCGAACGCCTGGCCGAAGCGCAGCGCGTGGCCCGCATGGGCGACTTCGTCTGGGACCTCACGAGCGAGGCGCTCCAGGTGTCAGAAGAGCTGGTCCGGCTGCTGGGAATCGAGGGTGTCAGCGCCCTCAGGCCCGAGCACTATCTCCGGCTGGTCCCGCGTGAGGAGCGCCATGAGTTGATCGAGGCGTTCCGGACAAGCGCCAGGAGCCGCGTCGCGCTCGAGCACGACCACCGCTTCCGGCGACCGGACGGCGACATCTTGTGCTTGAACGTTCGCGGCGAAGTGGCGTTGGACCCCGACGGGAATCCGTGCCGGGTCAAGGGAACCGTTCAAGACGTGACCGCGCAGCGCGCAGCCGAGCTGGCTTTGCGCGCCCGCGACGAGGCGGAACGCGCGAGCGCGGCCAAGAGCGAGTTCCTGTCGCGCATGAGTCACGAACTGCGTACACCACTCAACGCCATCCTCGGCTTCGGACAGCTACTCGAGCTCGACGAGCTCGAAGAAGAGGCGGCCGACAACGTCGCGCACATCCTTCGTGCCGGCCGTCACCTGCTGGCTTTGATCAACGAGATCCTGGAGCTTTCGCGCATTGAAGCCGGCGTGATCCGCGTCGAGCTCGAACCGGTGTCCGTGCCCCCAGTCGTCGGCGAGATCCTGGAGCTGTTGGGACCGCTGGCTGCCGACCGCGGCATCGCGCTAGGCATGGGCGACGCTGTCGCCGATGCCTGCGCCCTTGCGGACCCGCAGCGGCTCAAGCAGATTCTGCTCAACGTCATTTCCAACGCGATCCACTACAACCGCGAAGGCGGGTCGGTCAGTGTCGCGGTGTTCGAAGACGAAGCCCTGGTATCGATCGGAGTGCAAGACACCGGTCCCGGAATCGCCGAGCACGAGCTGGTGCGGCTGTTCAGCCCCTTCGAACGGCTCGGCGCCGAAGACGGCGACGTGGTGGGTTCTGGTTTGGGACTGGCGGTGTCTCGGTCCTTGGCCGAGGCGATGGGCGGCTCCATCGCGGTGCACAGCACAGCCGGCGAGGGCGCGACTTTCACGATCACGTTGCCACGCAGCCCGTCCTCGCCGGCACATGAGGCAGAAGAAGCTGCCGCCGACGCCCGAGTTGTTGGAAGTGGCGCTCGGCGTGTGCTTTGCGTCGAAGACAACCCCTCGAACCTGCGACTGGTCGAGCGAGTCCTGGCTCGGCGCAACGACATCGCGGTCACGGGGACGCAGACGGCTGACGCGGCGCTCCAAGCTCTAGGGCAGTGGGTGCCCGATCTGGTTCTGCTCGACCTCGACCTACCGGACCGGCCAGGCTCAGAAGTGCTCGACGCGCTGCGCCGTGACCCCGCAACAGCGGCCGTGCCGGTGGTGGTGCTGAGCGCCGACGCCCTTCCCGAGCACGTGGCTCGCATATCCGAAGCCGGGGCCAGCGCGTACCTCACCAAGCCGCTGGATGTGCAAGCGCTGCTTCGCACGGTCGACGAGATGCTCGCTCCGCTATCCGGCGACGCCTGATCCGGCTCGAACGCAGGTGCCGGTCGCGCCGGCGACGCAAACGTCGTCATGCGGCTTAGACGATGCCGGAGCAAAACCGTGACGCGCTCGGCGTACGTATAGTAAGCGGCCCGCTAGGGTAGTTGTACGTACAACTACTCGCTACGCCTACCGAGGGGACGCCAAACCAGCAGTCGATGGCCGCGCGCGTTCCCGTCGTTTCCGATTCTCAAGGAGCTCAAATGCAGACCCCAGCAACGACCACTCCCGGAAAGATCGCCGGCACCTACACCGTCGACCCGATCCACTCCAGCGTCGGGTTCGCCGTCCGCTACATGGGCGTGTCCACGTTCCGCAGCAACTTTTCCGATGTCCAAGCGCGCTTGTCGGCCGAAAGCGGCGAGCTGCAGCTCGAAGGTGCCGCCAAGGTCGACAGCATCGGCATCACATCTCCCGAGCAGTTCCGCGCGCACGTCCTCGGCGAGGACTTCTTCGACGCCGGCAAGTATCCGGAGATCGCGTTCAAGTCGACGCGTGTCGAGCTCAACGACGACGCGACCGCCACTGTCGAGGGCGAGCTCACGATCAAGGGTGTCACGCGCCCCGTAACCGCTCAGGGGACGTGGCAGGGTGACACCGCGCATGCCTTTGGTGGCGAGCGCGCGGCGCTTCAGCTCGAGACCACCGTCGACCGGACAGAGTTCGGCCTCATCTGGAATGCGCCCCTTCCCGCGGGCGGCAACGCGCTTGACACGCAGGTCACCCTGAACCTCGAGCTCAACCTCATCAAGGACTCCTGAGCATGCGAGTCCTCGGCATCTCGGGGAGCCTGCGCGAAGGCTCACACAACACGCGACTACTCCGAGCGGCGTCCGTCGAACTCCCGCCGGGCGTGACGCTTGAGCTGTTCGAGGGCCTCGAAAAGGTGCCGGCTTACAACGAAGATCTCGAGACCGATCCGCCGGCCGCCGCGCGTGCGCTGCTTGACACCATCGAGCACGCCGACGCGCTTCTCTTCGCCACGCCCGAATACAACTCATCAGTCCCGGGAGCGTTGAAGAACGCACTCGATTGGGCGTCACGGCCGTTTCCGGACAACGTTCTCAAGGCCAAGCCGGCAGCGGTTGTCGGGGCCAGCACGGGAATGTTCGGTGCCGTCTGGGCGCAAGCGGAATTGCGCAAGGTCCTGTCGGCGGGCGGTGCAAAGGTCCTCGACGAGGAGCTTCCAATCGGCCACGCCGACCAGGCGTTCGACGACAACGGCCGGGTGGCTGCTCCCGAGACCGCTGAGCGCTACCGCGAGATCCTCAACGCGCTGGTCGCGCAAGCCGAGCAGCTTCGATTGGCTTCCGGGCGCGATGCCGGCCCGGTCGGCAACCAGGTGCGCTAGCCGCCTGGACGTTTCGGCCGCACTCTTCCCGCGCGATCTCGCCTAAGTCGGTTTGCGCGGGCTGGGTCGGCGCCCGAGCGAGACCGCGCGTCGAGGGCGATAATCCCACCATGACTGCGGGAGCTCGCCTCGGCGTCGACGTCGGCGGCACCTTCACCGACCTGGTGCTGCTGCGCGACGGCCAGCTGGTCACGGCCAAAGTTCCGTCCACGCCGGCCGACCAGTCCGAAGGCGTCTTGTCCGCGGTGCAAGTTGCGGGAGTCAGCGATGTGGTGGCCTTCGCGCACGGGATGACGGTCGCCACCAACGCGCTGCTGGAACGGCGCGGAGCGCGCACCGCCCTCGTCACGACGGAGGGCTTCCGCGACCTGCTCGAGATCGGTCGTCAGAACCGGCCGAGTCTTTACGACTTGAGCATGGGCCGCCCACGGCAGCTCGTGCCGCGGGAGCTGCGCTTCTGCGTCCGGGAGCGCATGGGTCCTGGAGGCGTGATCGAGCCGCTCGACGAGCAAAGCCTCCATGAAGTCGTCGCGGCGTTGCGATCCGCCGGCGTGGAAGCGGTCGCCGTCTGCTTGCTTTTCGGCTTCCTGCATCCCGCGCACGAGCGCCGGGTCGGGGAGGCGATCCGTGCGGCGCTACCGTCGGTGCACGTCTCGCTTTCGAGCGCTGTGTTGCCGGAAGTGCGCGAGTACGAACGCTGCTCGACCGTCACCGCGGACGCCTATCTGGGGCCCAAGTTGGGCGCCTACCTGGCGAACCTCGGAGACCGTGCGGTTGCGGCCGGGTTGCCAGAACCGTTGATCATGCAGTCCTCCGGAGGCGTGACCGAGTTGAGGAGGGCGGCGAATCTCGCGTCGGCGTGCGTTCTCTCAGGGCCGGCGGGAGGAGTGGTCGGCGCCGCTTACGCCGGGCGGGAGAGCGGCTATGCGGATCTCCTTTCCTTCGACATGGGGGGAACCAGCACGGACGTTGCCCCGATCGTCGGCGGAGTGTGCCCGGTCACCACGGGCGCCGAAGTGGCCGGCGTCCCGATCCGCCACCCGATGGTCGACGTGCACACGGTCAGCGCGGGCGGCGGCTCGATCGCCGCGCGTGATGCCGGTGGAGCCTTGCGTGTAGGCCCCGAGTCGGCCGGCGCCGTACCTGGACCGGCGGCGTACGGGCGCGGCGGCGACCGCGCGACCGTGACGGACGCCAACCTCTACCTCGGTCGCCTCGAAGACGGCGCGCGGCTGGGCAGCGGGGAAGTGCAATTGTCACGGGCGTACGCCGAGCGCGCCTTGGAGCAACTCGGTGATGAACTCCACTTGACGGCGCAGGAGACCGCGCTCGGCGTGATCCGGGTCGCCAACGCCGAGATGGCGAGGGCGTTGCGTGTCGTCAGCGTCGAACGCGGGCTTGATCCGCGCCGGTTCGCGCTCGCGGCGTTCGGCGGTGCGGGCGCGATGCACGCGTGCGCCCTCGCCGAGGAACTCGGGATTGCAACCATCCTCGTGCCCGAAGCCGGCGGAGTGCTGAGCGCACTCGGCCTCGCCATCTCCGATTTGCGGCAGGATCTCGTCCAGGCGCTTCCGGCGCCGCTCACCGATGCGATCTCCGAGCGCGTCGAAGAGGGGTTCGGCGAGCTCGAAGCGCGAGCCCGCGCATCGCTCGAGGGACCCGCACTGCGACTCGAGCGCCAAGCCGATCTGCGCTACCGCCACCAGGCGTTCGAGCTGACCGTCGCCGCAGATGACGTCAGCGCCTTGGCTTCGAACTTCCACGCCGCCCACCAGCAGCGCTACGGCTACGCCACGCCTGAGCAGCCCGTCGAGCTCGTGTCGCTGCGAATGGTCGCGACCTTGCCCGTGGACAAGCCTGTGCTCGACACGCCGCCCGCGGATTCACACGCACCAGCGAAATCGCGGCGTGTTCATACCGGCGCGGCGTGGGAGACGGTGCCGGTGCACGTTCGCGCGAACATGGGCGCCGGCAGCCGCGTGACCGGGCCTTCGGTGATCGAGCTAGCCGGTGCCACGGCGTGGGTGGCTCCCGGCTGGAGCGGCGAGATCGACTCCGCGGGTGCGCTTGTCCTCACTTGCCGGGAAAGCTGACGCCCATGGACCCGGTGACCTTGTCGGTGATGGCCGGTGCGCTCGCCGGGATCGCGGAAGAGATGGGCGTGGTGTTGGTGCGGAGCTCCTATTCGTCCAATATCAAAGAGCGCCGCGACTGCTCGACGGCTTTGTTCGACGCGCGCGGCCGGATGGTCGCCCAAGCCGAGCACATCCCGGTGCATCTCGGCGCCATGCCGGAAGCCGTTGCCGCGGTCATCGATCGCAATCCCGAGCCCGGTGACGTCTTCATCGTCAACGATCCGTTCACGGGCGGGACCCACCTTCCCGACATCACGCTCGTGTCGGCCATCGCCGGGTCTGACGAGGAGGTCATCGCCTACGGCGTCACCCGCGCACACCACTCCGACATAGGCGGCAAGAGCTCGGGATCGATGCCGGCGGACTCACGGTCGATCTTCGAGGAAGGGCTGATCATTCCCCCGGTCCGGTTGGTGTGCCGTGGAGAGCCGGTCGCGGACGTCCTCGAGCTCGTGCTTGCGAACGTCCGCACACCCGCAGTCCGGCGCGGAGACCTCAAGGCGCAGCTTGCCGCCAATCGGGTTGCCGAGATTCGCCTCAACGAGCTGCTCGACCGACCGGACGCTCCGCCCGCGCCAATCATCTTCGACGAAGTCATCTCTTACGCGGAGCGTCTCACACGCGGTCTGTTGGGCGAGCTGCCCGACGGCGTGGCCGAAGCGGCGAGCGAGCTCGAAGGCGACGGCGTGACGGACGCCGACATCCCGATCCGGGTCCGGGTCGAGATCAGCGCAGACCAGCTTCGGGTGGACTTCGCCGGCACTTCCGGCCCCGTGGCCGGCAACGTCAACTGTCCTGTGCCGGTCACCCGCTCGGCCTGCTTCTTCGCGCTCCGCGTTCTCGCCGGCGCCGGCATCCCCGCCAACGCCGGTGCGTACGCGCCGCTGGATGTTCTTATCCCGGAACCCTCGCTGCTGGCGGCGCCGCGGCCTTCGGCGGTGGTCGCGGGCAACGTCGAAACCAGCCAGCGAATCGCCGACACGGTTCTGGCCGCGCTCGCGCAGCTCGTCGACTTTCTCCCGGCTCAAGGCCAGGGAACGATGAACAACGTGATCATCGGCGGCGAGGACTGGACTTACTACGAGACGATCGGCGGTGGCCAGGGGGCCACGGGTGCGGGGCCGGGCCCGTCGGGCGTGCACGTCGGCATGACGAACACTCTGAACACGCCGATCGAGGCGTTCGAGCTCGAGTACCCGATGCGAGTCGAGCGCTACGAGTTGCGCTACGGCAGCGGCGGCGACGGCCGGCACGAAGGAGGCGACGGCATCGAGCGGTCCATCCGCGTGCTGGCACCCGCGTCCGCGTCGCTGTTGACTGATCGCCGCCGCCACGCCCCAGCCGGGATGGCGGGCGGTTTGCCGGGTGGTGTAGGGCAAAACCTCCTCAACGGAGAGCCGGTGCCGCCGAAGGCGGCGCTGTCGCTTGCAGCCGGCGACGTGCTCACCGTCCGCACCCCCGGAGGCGGCGGGTGGGGTCAGGCCTGAGGTAGCGCAGTCGTGCGTGCACTTGGCGGCGTGGCGACTCTCCCGGCCGGTCGCCGTTGATGCGATCTACAAGTGCGGCCCTACCCTGGATGCAGTGGTGCTCTTTCGCTTCGGCCTACCCGCGCTGTTCGCCGTGATGGGCGTTGCGATGCTGATGTTCGGGCCGCAAGGCGCTCGCTACGAGGGCTTCTTCATGTCGTTTGGAGCCGCTGGGTCGATCCTCTTGCTGACAACGCTGTGGCGCCTAGGCGCGCAGGGAGACAACGAGCGCGCTCAGGAGGAACGGGCGCGGGAGTACTACGCGCGTCACGGCCGCTGGCCGGACGAGCGCTGACGCGCTCCCCTTCCGGCTACTAGCCCGCGGCGACCGCTGCGCGCGGCGCCGCTGCCTCAGCTTCGGTGCGGGCAAGCGGGCGGCCGGCCATCGCCACCGCCAGGACCAGCGTCAGCCAAGTCGTCGTGGCGATCGCGACGTGAATCCAGACGAGGCCGGCGGGAAGGTGTAGCCAGTACTGCAATCCGCCGACGACGCCTTGGGCGGCAACCAACACCGCCGTCGCACCGATCGCCTGCAACAGATCGCGCGGCGCTCCCCGCCGGCGCAGCCACAGGAACGCGGCGACGCAGCCGAGTCCCAGAACGGTTCCGGAGCGGCCGTGCCAGTGGATCATCGCGTCGAGCGTGTCGACGCCGAAGAAATCGAAGCGCGGGACGATCTCCCCGGTGCCCGACGCGCCGGCGTGCGGCCCGCTCGCGGTCGTGACGGCTCCCAGGAAGAGCACGACGGTGCCCCAAGTCAGCAGTGCGCGTACGGCCCACACGCCCTTGGCGTCGAGCAGCCGGGCACGCTCTCCCGGTTCGCTGCGGGCCAGCCATGAGAGCGCCACGGCGGCGACGAGGATCACCATCGACAGCCCGAAGTGACCCATGACAAATGGCGGCGCGAGATGGTTGCGGACCGTGAACCCGCCGAGGATGGCTTGTGCGAGCACGCCGAGCGGAAGCAGCGTCCCGACCCACGCCAGGTCGCGGCGGAAAGGCCGCCGGCGCCAGGCCAGCAAGCTGACCGCCGCCACCACGAAACCGATCAATCCCGTCAGGAGGCGGTTGCCGAACTCCGTCCAAGCGTGAATCTCCAGCGGCGGGACCACGCTGCCGTGACACTTCGGCCAGTCCGGGCAGCCAAGGCCCGAGCCGGTGAGCCGGACGGCCGCGCCCGTCAACACGATCAGGGCGAGCAGACCCAGCGAGATGTCGGCCAGGAGCCGATAACGCTCAGCGGAGATGGTCGGCAACCGCATGGGTGCATTGTGTCAGGTGCTCTGCGGTGCGCCGCTGTGTTAAGAGCGACCGCCGCGAAGTCTCGTCGGGTGCACATGGTCCCGGGGGCGCCGTCCGTCGCGGCGACGCCGCGGCCCGGCGTGAGCGGAGCGCGTCGACTGGGATCTGCCGCCACGCCGTCAGCGGTGACGGCTAAAGCCGGCGGTTGCCGCGGGAGCGCGCGAAGTCCAGCGGAGCGGCGATGCCGCCGGCAACCTTGTAGCGGCGAGTGGATTTCAGCGTTGCCAGCTCCTGGCGAACGCGGTCAAGCTCCGCGTAGACCTGCGCGTTCTCGTTTTGCAGGGAGGCCACGAGCTCGAGTTGGCGCTCGAGCTCCGAACGCGCCCGGCGCTCCTGCTCGAGCGCTAGGAGCTCGTGCTCGCGCGTCAGCTGGTCGTGCTCGTGTGCCAGGCGCTCCTGCTCGTCGCGCGACTGCCGCGTCAGGATTTCGTTCTCGACGGCCAGCATGCCGGCGCGGCTGTCGGACTGCCATTGCAAGCGAACCAGGCGCGCCATCTCCGCGAGCGGGGCCATGAGCGGCGACCGCGGCGCGAGGCGTTCGAAGGCGTTGGCGATCGCCTGAGCGTGGCGGTTGGCGTCGTGCTCGTGGACGACGAGGTCGCGGTTGGCCAGGCCCATCTCCGGTTCATAACACCGCAGGTCCCGGCGCAGGCGTTCGGTGTCGATGACATCGTTGTCGACCCGCCCGCCGAAGCCGTCGGCCTCGAGCACGGGGTAGCGCTCCCTCGTCACCCAGCCGTCACCGCCAAGGTGATCGAAGACGTAGGCCGCACGGCCGCAGGCCATGCCTTCGAGGACTGATCGGCCGTAGCCCATGACGATATCGGCGCCGTTGATGGCGATCTCGGGATCGGCGCGCGCCTGGCCGTGCCTCCCGACTTGCAGGCACTCCAGCCCGAGCTCCTCGCAAACCGACAAGATCATCTCCTTGCGCAGCCCGCGCAAGTTGTTTCCCAGCAGCAGCAGCCGGCGCGGCTGCTCGCGAATCGGCACGCGCGTGGTGAAGCGATCGGAGTCGATCGGCTGGCGCAAACGCATCACCTCGTGGCCGGCCGCCATGGCCTCGACGCGCTCGCGAACGCGATCGTTCATCACGACAGCGGCGGAGACGACGCCGGGGAGCTGCGGGGGGACCATCAGCTCGCGCCCGGCCCCGTGCACGACGAAGACCAGCGGCTGGTGCGGGTAGCGCTCGGCAAGCACCAAGGCCGAGACCGCGTCCTGGGAAAGGACCCCATCGCACTCCTCGGGAAGCGCTGCCAAGGCCGCGGTCACGCGGATGCCCCGGGCAGCGGCCAAGTCGGCCATCTCGCCTACTTCGGACGCGAAGATGACAACGTCGTGTCCTAACCGCTCGAGCTGCTCGGCGATCGTGAGCAGATAGGTCTCACTGCCCCCGAGCGACGAGAAGTGGTGGGTACCGAGGATCAGCCGCACGACCGTAGCTTAACGGCGAGGGGTCGTCGCTAAGCTGATTGCCCCGACTGACGGGACAGTCCTGCTGGCGGGCCTCGTCGCGGGTTGCGCCCGTCCTGCTCGTCCCGCGCCCGTCCTCGGTGGCAAACGCTTGACTGCTCCCTTTCAATCGCGAACTTCGCCCTCGAGCGAGGCCTTGGTGCTCGAAGGTGGCGCCCCTGCCGGCGGTCTCGCGGAGTCGCCGGCGGATGGGGCGACTGCCACACGGGCCGCTCGGGGGGCGTCTCTCATCCTCGACGACGTCCACAAGGCCTTTCGGCTGCCGCACCAACGCGTCCACACGCTCAAGGAACGGGTCCTGCATCCGCTTCGCGGACGTGACTACGACGATTTGCGAGCGGTCGATGGCGTTTCCGTCGAGATCGCCCAAGGCGAGTTCTTCGGCGTCGTCGGCCGCAACGGCTCGGGCAAGAGCACGCTGCTGAAATGCATCGCCGGCATCTATCCGATCGACTCCGGGCAAATCCACGTCAACGGACGGTTGTCGCCTTTCATCGAGCTCGGCGTAGGCTTCAACCCCGAGCTGAGCGCGCGCGACAACGTCGCCATCAACGCGGTCATGCTCGGCTTGAGTCGCCGGCAGGCGCGTGAGCGCTTCGACGAGGTGATCGCCTTCGCCGAGCTCGAGGAGTTCATCGACCTTCCCCTGAAGAACTACTCGTCGGGAATGAGCGTCCGGTTGGCTTTTGCGGTGGCGATCCAGGTCGACGCAGAGATCCTCGTCGTCGACGAGGTGCTCGCGGTCGGCGACGCCGCGTTCCAGCAGAAGTGCTTTCAGCAATTTCACCGCATGAAAGACGAGGGGCGCACGATCGTCTTCGTCACCCACGACATGGGGTCCGTCGAGCGCTTCTGCGACCGTGCCATGTTGATTGAGCGGGGTGTGGTGCAGATGATCGACGAGCCGCACCGGGTCGGTCGCGCCTACAACGAGCTCAACTTCGGCGGCCTGATCCACAATCGCCCCGACGCCGACCGCTGGGGTGATCAAGCGGTGGCCGAAATCGTCGACTGCTGGTTCGAAGATGCCGCGGGCAACCGGACGACGGCGATCGCGCAGGGAAATCGCGTGTCGATCTGCACTGAAGTCCGCTTCCACCAGCCGATCGCGCACCCGATCCTGGCCATGAGCGTCCGCAACGAGGTCCGCCACACCGTCTTCGCGACTTCAAGCCTCTTCCACGACGAGCAGACCGGCGTCTACGAGGCCGGCGACCGCGTCGTGGCGCGGATCACGTTCGACTGGTGGCTGGCGCCGAGCCTCTACCAGGCGACGCCGTCGGTTGCACAGCGGGGCGCCGGGGCCGCTGCTCTCGACGTGCGGGAGGACCTCGCCGATCTCGCCGTCCACGCGACGCGCGTCTCGGGCGGAGTGGCCGATCTGCCGCACACCCTCGAGCTGGCCCGCTCATGAGCCTCAGCGCGGTCGGCGCGCCCAGTGCCATCGGCTCTGATCTGCGGCGGTTCTGGAACCTCACCTGGGTGCTCGCGATGACGACTTGGAAGCTGCGCTTCTACGGGAGCGTGCTGGGCTACTTCTGGTCGCTGGCGCGGCCGTTCATGCTCTTCGGCGTCATCTACCTCGTTTTCGTGGAGTTCGCCAACCTCGGCGCGGGCGTTCCCCACTTCGCCGTGTACATCCTCATGGCGCTCGTGCTGTTTCAGTACTTCGGCGAAATCACGACGGGCTGCCTCGGCTCGCTCGCCGCGCGCGAGGGCCTGCTGCGTAAGGTTCAGTTTCCCCGTCTCGTCATCCCCCTGTCGGTGGCTCTGACCGCCCTGTTCAACCTCGGGATGACCTTGGTCGCCGTGCTGGTGTTCGCGCTTGCCTCAAAGGTGTATCCGACATGGAGCTGGCTCCAGCTGCCGGTGATCATCGCGATCCTCACGCTATGGGCCGTCGGCCTCGGGATGCTGCTGTCGGCGCTCTACATCCGATTTCGCGATATCCAACCGATCTGGGACGTCGCCGTCCAGGCTCTGTTCTACGCGTCTCCGGTGCTGTACGTCGGCACCCTCGTGCCGGCTTCCTTTCAGCATCCGTACCACGCCAACCCGCTCGCGGCGCTGTTCGCGCAGATGCGCCACGCCATGCTGGATCCGGACTCCCCGACGGCCTGGGAAGCTATCGGCGGAGCCGAACGGCTGTTGATTCCCGCGGCGATTGTGCTCTTCTCGTTCGCGATCGGGTGGGTCGTCTTCAAGCACGACGCGCCTCGCATCGCCGAGAACCTGTGAAAGTTGAGGCCGTGAGCGAGGAAACCTTCGAGCGAGAAGCTCAGACCACGGACGCCGCGACGCTCCAGCGCCGGCTGCAGGAGGTGCTGGAGGACAACGCCCGCCTGTGGGACGAGGTGCACCGGCTGCGCGCCGAGCGCCGCGAGATCCAGTACTACGAGAAGCTCGCCGATCAGATCACATCGTCGGCGTCGTGGAAGCTGACCGCACCGCTGCGCTCGGGCAAGGCGATCTCGCACAAGGTCAAGGGCAAGCTCCCGCGGCGCAGCTCCTGATGGCCGTGGCGACCGTCGCGATCCCCGTCTACAACGGGGCTCGCTACCTCGACGAGGTCTTGAGCGCCGTGCGCTCCCAGCGCGTGGACCGCGAAGTCGAGCTGCTGGTCATCGATTCCAGCTCCACCGACGGATCGCTGGAGATCTGCGAGCGCTACGGGGCGCGAATTCACTCCATCCCCAAGTCGGAGTTCTCGCACGGCGGCACGCGGAACCTTGCCATGGAGATGGCTCGGGGTGAGCACGTTGCCTTCATCACCCAAGACGCCACTCCGGCGCACGACCGCTGGTTGGCGGCGCTGTTGGAAGGCTTCGAGCAGGCCGACGACGTCGCGCTTGTCTTCGGTCCTCACGACGCTCGGCCCGACGCCTCGCACATGATCAAGAGCGAGATGGAGCGCCATTTCGCGACGTGGGGCGAGGGCGGGACGAATATCGACGTTCAGCGGCTCGGCCACAGCGCGGCCGAGCTCGATCTCTACCGTCGGTTCCCGGGGCTGTGGACCTTCTTCTCCGACGTGAACGGCTGCGTGGCGAAGTGGGCGTGGCGGCAGGTTCCGTACCGCAAGGTGCCCTATGCCGAGGACCAGCTGCTCGGCCGGGAGATGATCGAAGCCGGCTTTGCCAAGGTCTTTCATCCCGAGGCTCGCGTGCTGCATTCGCACGACTACCCGCCGATGCAGTTTCTGCGGCGCTACTTCGACGAGTTCCGCTCGCTCAGGGAAGTGCTCGACCACGTCGAGGAAGCGTCGCCCTATCGCACGGCGATGACTATTCGTGGCCTGGTCGGCCACGACAAGCGCTGGCTGCGGCGTCAAGGGGTGCACGGGCGCGCGCTCGTGCCGCCGCTGGCGGTCTCAGCCCGTCACCACACGATCCGCCAGCTCGGCGCGATCGTGGGCACGCGGGCCGATCGTGTGCCGGGACCCTTGCGCCGGAAGTTCTCCCTGGAGGGCCGCGACACGTTCGTGCCTTACGACATCCCCGAAAGTCCGCTGCTTGCTCGCACGACTCAAGACGACGCGCGCGCCGTGCCGCTCGACTCGGATTGGGGTTGGGACTTCATCGCGCGCTCGTACCCGGCGCGCCCAGTGCTCACGGAGCCGCATTCAGCCCACGCAGACGGTCCGCTGCGTCTGGCTTGGGTTGTTCCGCCGTGGTCCATCGGCTCCGGCGGGCATACGACGATCTTCCGCCTCATCCGTCAGCTCGAGCTGCGCGGCCATCGCAACGCGATCTTCCTCTTCGAGCCTCCCTACGGGCGCCGCGGCCGGCGCGCGGCCAGCCTGCGCAAGGAGATACGCCAGCACTTCGTTGACGACCTCGAGGCGGAGGTGTTCGTGGGGCTCGACGACTTCGATTCGGCCGACGTTGCCATCGCCACGGGCTGGACGACCGCCTTCCCTGTGCGCGACCTGCCGCGCTGCCGCGAGAAGGCTTATCTGGTGCAAGACCACGAGCCCGAGTTCTTTGCCACCTCCGCCCAATCGATCTGGGCCGAAGAGACCTACCGGATGGGCTTTCGCTGCATCGCGTACACGCCCTGGATGGCCGACGTCCTGCGGTCGCGCTACGGGCTCGAAGCGCGCTGGTTTGAGTGCGGCAGCGACCTCGACACGTTCACTTTCGCTGGCGAAGAGGACCGGCAAGAGGAAGTGATCGCGGTCTACGCCCGGCGCGAGACCGAACGCCGTGCGGTCGACCTGTCGATGGCCGGCCTGGCGTTGCTCGCCGAGCGCCGACCGACCATCCGCCCCGTGCTCTTCGGCTCGCGGCAGTACACGCAACTGCCCTTTGCCGCCGAAGACCTTGGAGTCGTCTCTCCGAGGCGGCTCGCGCGGCTGTACCGAGAGGCGCAGGTCGGCATGGTGTTTTCGCTCACCACGCACTCGCTGGTCGCGCAGGAGATGATGGCTTCGGGCCTGCCGGTCGTCGAGCTCGAGGGCGACAACGTGGGGTCGGCGCTCGGATCGTCGGGCGAGCTGGTGGAGCTGGCGGCACGACGCCCGGACGCCATCGCCGACGCCGTCGAGCACCTGCTGGAGGATCGAGCGTCCGCCGCGGCGATGGCACGACGCGCGCGGGCGTTCACCGAGTCGCGGACGTGGGAGCGCGCCGGCGATCAGGTGGAGCAGGCGTTGCGTTCGTTTCTCGCCAACCCAAGGTGACCTCGAGGGAGGCCATCACTCGACCGCGCGCAGCGGGGCGCCACAGTCGCTCACCGCTACCCTTTGGCGTTCGTGCGCCGGCCGCCCGGCCGGAGGTTTCACCGCGATCCGGCGTTCTCCCGCTCGTCCCTTCCACTTCATGAGCCGGCACCTCGCCATCGTTCCCGCCTACAACGAAGTCGGAGCGATCGCCGACACCGTCCGTGACATCCGCGAGCACTCGGACTTCGACGTGGTCGTGATCGACGACGGCTCCACCGACGCGACGGCGAAAGCCGCGCGCGGCGCCGGCGCTCGCGTGATCCGCCATCCGATCAACCTCGGGATCGGCGGCGCCGTGCAGACGGGCTACCAGTTCGCGCTCGAGCACGACTACGACGTCGCGGTTCAAGTCGACGGCGACGGCCAGCATGACGCCCGTCACATCGCCGAGCTGCTCGCTCACCTGCGACAGAATCCTCAGCTGAACCTCGTCACAGGATCGCGCTTCATCGAGCACGAAGGCGATGGCTACCGGTCGTCGGCCACCCGCCGCGTCGGGATCCGCCTGTTCGCCGGCGTCCTTTCGGTGCTCGTCGGGCGCCGCATCACGGATCCCACGTCCGGCTTTCGCATGGTCGACCGGCGCGGGATCGAGATCTTCGCGCGCGACTACCCGCACGACTACCCGGAAGTCGAAGCCCTCCTGCTCCTGCACTTCCACAAGCTCGAGGGGGCCGAGCTGCCGGTGCGGATGCGCGCGCGTACGAGCGGCGTCTCGTCGATCAACGCGGGCCGCTCCGTCTACTACATGATCAAGGTCTTCCTGGCGCTGTTCATCGGCCT
>JADDQZ010000056.1 GCA_016781085.1 Actinomycetota bacterium | reverse complement strand
GACGGCCTGGCGGTCCGCGTGCCGCTACTCAACGGCTCCTTGACCGACTGCGTGTTCGAGGTTGCCCGCGAGACGAGCATCGAGGAGGTCAACTCGATTCTGCAGACCGCCGCGGACGGGCCGCTCACAGGGATCCTCGGCTATGAGGAGCGCCCGCTGGTTTCGATCGATTACAAGGACGATCCGCGGTCAGGAATCGTCGACGCGCCGTCCACGAACGTGGTCGACGGCACTCAAGTCAAGGTGCTCGCGTGGTACGACAACGAGTGGGGCTACGCGAACCGGCTGGTCGAGCTCGCTGCCAAGGTCGCGCAGGATCTCGCCGCCCGGGAGCCCGTAGCGAGCTGATGGGCTCGACGGCGGACATTCCCGCCAGCGAAGCGCCCGCGCCGCCGCGGCGAACCGCTGACGTTCGCAACTACGCGATTGTCACCGGTGCGTACTGGGCGGACACGATCGCCGACGGAGCGATCCGCCTGCTCGTGCTTTTTTACTTCTACGAGCTTGGCTACAGCCCGCTCGCCGTCGCGTCGCTGTTTCTCTTCTACGAGCTCTTCGGCGTGATCACCAACCTCGGCGGCGGCTACCTCGCCGCCCGCTGGGGCCTGAAATCGACACTGCTCATGGGCCTCGGCACCCAGCTCGCCGCGCTCACGATGCTGGCGGCCGCGCCGCAGTCGTGGCTTGTGGTCGCGTATGTCATGGCGGCGCAGGGGCTGTCAGGGATCGCCAAAGACCTGACGAAGATGAGCTCAAAAAGCGCGGTCAAGCTCGTCGCGGGCGACGAGCAAGGCTCGCTTTACAAGTGGGTGGCGATCCTCACCGGCTCCAAGAACGCTCTCAAGGGCGTCGGGTTCTTCCTCGGCGGGCTGCTGCTGTCGCTCGTCGGCTTCCAAGCCGCGCTGTTGATGCTCGCCGGCCTGGTCGCCGCCGCGCTCGCCGGAACGCTCGCGCTCATGCGCGGCGACCTCGGCAAGCCGAACAAGAAAGCCAAGTTCGGCCAGATGTTCTCCAATACCCGCGCGGTCAACGTCCTCGCCGCCGCCCGGATTTTCCTGTTCGCTTCCCGCGACGTCTGGTTCGTGATCGCCGTGCCGGTGTTTTTGCGGACGGAACTGAACTGGACGTTCTGGCAAGTCGGCACGTTCCTGGCCGTCTGGGTGATCGGCTACGGAATCGTTCAAGCGCTCGCGCCGCGGTTCATCCGCGGTCACGGAGGCGCAGACCCCGACGGCCGCACCGCGACATGGCTCGCGTTCGCGCTCGCCGTCTTCCCTGCCGGCATCGCCGCCGCCCTGCTCGCCGGCGGGGACCCTGGCGTGGTGCTCGTGGGCGGGTTGATCGTTTTTGGCGTGATCTTCGCCGCCAACTCCGCGGTGCACTCGTACTTGATCTTGGCTTACGCGCAAGGCGACAAGGTGGCGATGAACGTCGGCTTCTATTACATGGCCAACGCCGGAGGACGCCTCATCGGCACCGTGCTTTCCGGCGCGCTGTACCAACTTCAAGGGCTGCAAGCGTGCTTGTGGGCGTCCGTGGTGTTCGTCGTCGGAGCCGGTGTTCTCTCGCTGCTGCTGCCGGCAACCAGCCGCGGAGGTCGCCGTGAGCCCGGAGGGATCTCCGGTGCCGCGACGACTTGAGCTAGTTGAAGACGACTGGCTAGTTAGGTGGCCAACCCGACTACTGGGAATTGGCCACCTTCCTTGAAAAGAACCCGCCGCTACTGAATCGTGTCGTAGACCTTGAACATCGGCATGTACATCGCGACCACGATGAAGCCGACGATGCCGCCGACGATCACGATCATCACCGGCTCGAGAATTGAGGTCAGCGCCTTGATCGCCGCGGCCACTTCGTCTTCGTAGAAGTCGGCCACCTTGGTCAGCATGGCGTCGAGGCCACCGGTCTCCTCACCGACGGCGATCATCTGCGCCACCATCGGCGGGAAGATCGGCGCGTCGCGCAGCGGTGCAGCGATCGTGCCACCGGCTTTGACGGACTCGATCACGTCGGCCATCGCGGCTTGGACCACCGCGTTGCCCGCGGTCTGGCCCGTCACTTCGATCGCCTGAAGGATCGGGACGCCGGCCGAATACAGCGCCGACATGGTGCGCGACCAGCGCGCGAGCGCGATCTTCTGGACCGTGTCACCGATCTTGAACGGAATGCGCAGGCGTACGCGGTCCCACTGCGGGCGGCCCCAATCCGATTTGCGCCAGTAGCGGAAGCCCAAGATGAAGGCGATTCCGCCACCGATCCACGCGTACCAGAACGCGGTCATGGCGTGCGACATCGCGACCGTGAACTTCGTGATGGCCGGCAGCTCGCCGCCGAATTCCTTGAAAATGTCCACGAAGACCGGGACGATGAAAGTCAGCAAGCCGATCAGGACGAGCAGAGCGAAGCTCAGCACGACCGCCGGGTACATCATCGCCGCCTTGACCTGCCGGCGCAGCGAGTCGTCCTTTTCGAGCTGATCGGCGACGCGGTCGAGCGCTTCCTCGAGGACACCGCCGGCCTCCCCGGCACGCACCATCGCGACGTAAAGCTGGTTGAAGACCTTCGGATGACGCGCGAGCGCCTCTGACAACTGCTGGCCGGACTCGATGTCCTCGCGGACGGCTCCGACGGTCTCGCGCAGGACGCGGGACTCGATCTGGTCTTCGAGGACGTAGAAGGCGCGCAGCAGCGTCATGCCTGACGACACCATGGTCGCGAGCTGGCGCGTCATGACCGTGAGCTCGTGGGCCTTGACTCGCTTGCCGAACGAGAGCTCCATGTTCAGGGCGGACTTCTTCTCGGTTACGTCCTGAACGACAAACCCGCGGGCACGCAGCTGCTCGCTGACTTCAGCCTTGCTTTGGGCGGTGATCTCTCCGATTTCCTCGGCCCCGGCGGGATCGAGCGCGCGGAAGGAGTAGGTGCTGGGCTTGGCGGTGGCCATCAGGCTGCCACCGCCTCAACCGGCACGCCGCCGGTCAACTGCAGCAGCCGCCGCAACTCGGTGGGGTTGCTGGAGCGCGATTCCGCCATGGCGAGCGTGATCCTTCCCTCTCGTACGAGCGATGCGAGCGACATGTCCATGGTCTGCATGCCATGACTCGCTCCGGTTTGGATGAGCGAGTAGATCTGGTGGGTCTTGTGCTCGCGAATGAGGTTGCGGACGCCCGGCGTCGGGACCAGCACTTCGGCCGCCACGCAGCGGCCGGTGCCGTCCGCGGTCGGTACGAGCGTCTGGGTGACGATCCCCTGCAAGCCGACCGACAGCTGCATTCGGACCTGACCCTGCTGGTTGGACGGAAAGACGTCGATGATGCGGTCAACCGTCTGCGGGGCGTCCTGGGTGTGCAGCGTGGCGAAGACGAGGTGGCCGGTTTCGGCAGCCGTCAGCGCGGTGCCGATCGTTTCCATGTCGCGCATCTCGCCGACGAGGATCACGTCCGGGTCCTGGCGCAGAGCCGCCTTGAGACCGAGCGCAAAGCTTGGAGCGTCGACTCCGAGCTCGCGCTGGTTGACGATGCAGCGCTTGTGCGAGTGCAGGAACTCGATCGGGTCCTCGATCGTGAGGATGTGCTCGTCGCGCGTCTGGTTGATCTCGTCGATCAGCGAAGCCAGCGTCGTCGACTTGCCTGAGCCCGTCGGGCCGGTGACCAGCACGAGCCCGCGCGGCTTCTTGGCGAAGTCGCGAATGATTGGCGGCAGCCCCAGCTCATCGACCGGGACGGTCTTGTCGGGAATCAAGCGGAAGGCGGCGCCGAGAGCGCCCTTCTGCATGTAGGCGTTGACGCGGAAGCGCGCCTGCATCGGAATCGAATACGAGAAGTCGAGCTGCCAGTCGGTTTCCAGGCGCTGGCGCTGACTACCGCTGAGAATCGAGTAGACGATCTCGCGCGTGTCGTTGGGCGAGAGAACCGGCTGCCCTTCGATTGGCATCAAGCTGCCGCGGACGCGCAGCATGGGAGGGGCGCCGGCGGTCAGGTGAAGGTCGGATGCCTTGCGCCGCACGACTTCCATGAGGATGTCGGAGAATTCAATCTGCATGCCGCCTGGTTCATCGGCACGCGGAGGCTGGTTCTGTAGCGGTCAAGCGCCGATCGTCAGATGGCGTAGCGCGGTGTGTCAGCGCGTGCCGGTGACGCGGGCGATCTCAGCGATCGACGTCATGCCGCGTCGTACCTTCTCCAGCCCGTCTTCGCGCAAGCGGATCATCCCTTCGGCCACGGCTGCGTGCGCGATCGTCTCCGTCGTCTCCCGGGCCACGGCCAGCGAGCGGATGGTGTCGGAGATCCACATCACCTCGTAGAGGCCGATTCGGCCCTTGTAGCCTGTGCCGCCGCAGCGGTTGCATCCCACGGGTTCGTAGCACTGCAAGTCGAGGCCGACGTTGAAGCCGTTGGTCCGCATGACTTCGGCGGGAACCATCACCTGATTCTTACATCCCGGGCAGAGCAGCCGGGCGAGCCGCTGGGCGACGATGCAGTCGACCGCCGATCCGACGAGGAACGGCTCGATGCCCATCTCGATCAGGCGGCTGACCGCTCCGGGGGCGTCGTTGGTGTGCAGCGTCGAGAGGACGAGGTGTCCGGTCAAAGCGGATTCCACGGCGATCTGGGCCGTCTCGCGGTCGCGGATCTCGCCGACCATGATGATGTCGGGGTCGCAGCGCATCATCGACCGCAGGCCGGCGGCGAACGACAGGCCGGCCTTCGGGTTGACTTGCACCTGCGTGATGCCGTCGACCTGAAATTCGACCGGATCCTCGATCGTGATGATGTTCTTTTCGATCGTGTTCAGGACGTTCAGCGCGGCGTACAGCGAAGTCGACTTGCCCGAACCTGTCGGGCCTGTGACCAGGACCGCCCCGTGCGCCTGAGCGAATGCCTTCGTGAATCGCTCAAGCGCTTGCGGCAGCATCCCCAGCATGTCGAGGCTGATGTTGGCCTTCGACTGGTCCAGGATCCGCATGACGACCTTCTCGCCGTGCGGCGTGGGCAGCGTCGCGACACGTAGATCGACGTGGCGCTGGTCGATCTCGAGCCCGATGCGTCCGTCCTGCGGGATCCGACGCTCGGCGATGTCGAGGTCGGCGAGGATCTTCACCCGCGAAGTCACCGCCGGAACGATCGCCTGCGGCACCACCGCCGCTTCCTGGAGCACGCCGTCGATGCGGTAGCGCACGCGCATGTCGCCGTCTTGGGGCTCGAAGTGGATGTCCGAAACCCCGTTTTGCGCGGCTTTGGTGATTACGCGCTGGACCAGCGAGATGACGGACGCATCCTCACCGGACGCGCCGAAGTCGATCGGCCCGGATTCGCGCGTGTCGTAGACGGGACTGTCGTCTTCTGCCGCGCGCTGCGGCTCGAGGACGATTTCCACCTGAGGCTCGGCCTCGACCGGGGCGTCCATCTCCTGCAAGCCGGTGGAAGCCGAAGCGAAAAAGGTCGGATCGTCAAGCCGTTCAAGGACGTAAGCGATGTCCTTGCCCGAAGAAACCGCGGGACGCACCTCGTAGCCCGTCATAACGGCGATGTCGTCGACCGCGAGGACGTTCGCCGGATCGACCATGGCGACGAGCAACGTGCGGTCGTTGACGAAAGACACCGGCACGGCCTGGTAGCGCTTGACCGCCGTGGGACTCACGACCTTGACCGCGTCGAACTCGATCCGGAACACCGTCAAGTCGATGTGATCGAGCCCGAAGCGCTCCGCTATGGCGCGGGAAAGTTGTTCCTCGGTGATGTCGCCAGCTTCGAGGAGTACGCGCTCACCAGAAGAGCCGATCGCCCTGGCAGCCTCGACCGCTTCGTCCATGCGGTTTCGGTTGACGAAACCGAGCTCCACGAGCACGTCGGGCAGCAGGCGGCCGGAGCCACCTCGGCGAGCCGGAGACGTGACGCCGTTCCAGCGTCCGCCAAAGGACGTGGCCGGCGATTCGAGGGCTGAGATCATTGGGAGTCTGACATTTCAAGCGCGGCCCGCATCACCGGGCGGGGAGCCGGTTCGCCGGTCCAGCGTTGGAAAGACTCAGCTCCCTGCGCCACCAGGATCTCCAAGCCGTCGACCGTTTCCGCTCCCCAGGCTCTTGCTGCTTGGAGGAGAGGCGTGCCACCGTCTCGATAGACCATGTCGACTACGCAACTACCAGCCCCCACGTAATCGGCGCTCAGCGGCAGCGCCTTGAACGAATCGGGATCGCCGTAAAGCCCCACGGATGTGCAGTTGACGACTATGTCGGCACGCTTTTGGCCGTGCACGGCGGTCGCACCGAGCTCGGAAGCCAACTCGCGAGCGCGCTCGGGGGTCCGGTTCCAAACAAGGACCTCGCCGCCCGCCTGGGCCAGCGCGTAGATCGCCGCGCGCGCGGCGCCCCCCGCGCCAAGCACCAGCGCCGTCTTGCCCGCCGGCTCAAAGCCTGACGGTAGAGAAGAGACGAGTCCTGGTGCGTCGGTGTTGTCGGCGTGGATTTCGCCGTCCGGGCCGAACGTCAGCGTGTTCGCCGCTCCGATGGCACGGGCCATCGGCGAAGCGGAGCTCGCCACGGCAAGCGCTTGCTCTTTGTGCGGAATGGTGACGTTGACGCCGCGAAAGCCGCGCGTCGCCAGGCTTTGCACCACGTCTGAAAACAACGCCGGCGGCAAGGGCAGGCGCAGGTACCGCCAGTCGTCTCGCCCGGTGGCCTTCAGCGCCGCGTTTTGCATCTGCGGCGAGCGGGAGTGGCGCACCGGCCACCCGCAAACGCCGAGGTACGTAGCCGGCAGCCACCTGGGCGTCAGCACGTTGTCGGCGACTTGCCTCCAGCGGCCTCGCGCTCGGCGTTGTAGCGCGCGGTGTCGCGCTGGAATTGCGCGTCGCTGGAAGAAAATGCGTGTTCACCGCAAGTGCCGGGCTTTACGACGTAGTAGAGGTAGTCGACCTTGGCTGGCTTGGCCGCAGCTTGCAGCGAAGCGAGGCCCGGATTTCCGATCGGGGTTGGTGGCAGGCCTTGGCGCAGACGGGAGTTGTAAGGCCCGTCGGCTTCGAGCTCGGATTGCAGTATCGGGCGCTGCCAATTGTTGGTCGCGTAGCGGATCGTGGCGTCGATGCCGAGCGGGATCCCCTCGCGCAAGCGGTTGTAGATCACGGCGGCAACGAGTGGGCGCTCGCGGTCGATCGCTACTTCTCGCTCCACCATCGAAGCGATGATCAGCACGTCGTAGCGGGTGAGGTTGCCGCGCTTGGCGCGGCTCATGTCGATCTGCGAGAAGTTCTGCTCGTAGGCGTCGAGTTGCTTGTTCGCAAGGTCGCGAGCGTCGGCGCCGGCAAGCATCTCGTAGGTCGCCGGAAACAAGAAGCCCTCCAGCGTGTCGCCGCTGCGCGGCAGGCCGAGCCCGCGGGCGCGCGCCAAGAGCTTCTGGCTGGAAGTGGCCTTGAGGTATTTGCCGGCGATGGCCGAATCGCTCACCACTCCGGCGATCTCGCGGCGGGACAATCCCTCGGGGATCGTGACATTGAACTTCTTCACGATCTTGACTTTCGGCCCCTGCATGAGCGCTTCACTGGCGTCCCCGTAGCTCATGTCGCGGCGCAGCGTGTAATCGCCGGCACGAAGCCTCGCGCGCCGACCCGTCAGCGTCACGTTGGCTTGAAAGAAGGTCGCCGAATCGACGACTCCGCGATCGGCCAGGACAGCACCGATCTCGCCCACGGCCGCGCCTTCGGGCACGCTCACGCGGACCGCACCCTCTCCCTCGCCGTGGAACGGCTGAAAGGTCTTGTTGATCAGGAACAAGGCAAACCCGATAGCCAGCAGAGCACCCAGGACAAGTAAGCGCAGGCCCCAGCGAGCGGAGCGCTCAGGTGATCGGGGGCTGCCCGCAATGCGTGTCCTCCTTTCCCGCGGCGCACCGGCGCGATTCGAGCGCGGCGGTTGATAGCGCGGGACTGCCGCGGCTACGGGCTCATCGCCGGCCGCGGCGGCCTCGCGCGCGGGCCGGCTTTGGGCCGAAGCCGGCTTCGCCGCAGCGGCGCGGGTCTCGTTTCCTTTGCGGTTCGGCTGTCTGCTCATTTGCGGCGGAGGGTGTGCGGAGGTTTGCGTGGCGGAACCTGGGTCGTCGGCCCGCGCAGCCATGAACTCGCCGCCGTTGTGCGGCATGGTCAGGTCGTGGTCGTTCTGAGGTGCGGCGAGCGGCTCCTGAGTGCGGGGGGCCGTCTCGCGGTCCCCAGATTGGCCGGCCGTCACGCCGCTGGGTTTCTGCGGAGCCGGGAGCTGCTCATCAGCCTGCGCGACACGACGAACGTGTGCAGCCGGGGACGCAGCGGACAAGCCGCTGCGGGTGCCGCTAGAGCGCGACCGCCGCCGAGCCGCGCGCTCTGCCGCCGCGCGATCGCGTTCCTCAGGCGTGCGTCCGCCAGACGTGTCCCACCCAGCCGTCACGGACATCGAAGGCTACCGCCCGCGCGTGTGGTGAAGCGCGCGGCTCGGACGGGAGCCGCTCACCAGGGCATCCGCCCTTTGCGATCCGCGCGGATCGTCGGCACGTCGCGGCGCCCGAGACGGCAGGCGCGACGTGTCAGCGGTCGCGTGCCGTCAACAGCAGATGCTGTGGCTGTCCACTTCCGTCGCGCACGAGCGAGAGCTCGCCGGAAACCAGCACCATCAAGCCCTGTCCGTGCAGATAGCTGCTCTGCACTTGCACCGATTCCAACTCTCCGCAAGCCAGGCGGCGTAGCTGCTCTTCTTGCTCTTTCAGCGTGGCGCGGTCGTGCACGGATGGCCAGCGCGCGTTGCTGAACTCGTGTTCGGGATATCCGACGAGCTTCACGAAGCCGGCGTTGAGCTCCTTGAAGCGCCCGCTCAAGTCAATAACCGCGCGAGGACTGGCAGCGTCGTCGAAGCCGGCGCGCGGTTCGCGCATCGGCACCGAGGGCGCTGCTTTGGCCGAGCGCGCCGGGCTGAGCGGGCGAACGTTGGGCTCCGCCGGCCGGCGT
>JADDQZ010000035.1 GCA_016781085.1 Actinomycetota bacterium | reverse complement strand
CGCGCAGATCGATCCCCTCGTCGCCTACAAGAATGAGGGCTACTCCCTCTTCCAGGACCTGATGAACACGATCTGGTCGGACTTCGCGCGGTTGGTCTACAACGTTGAAGTCAATATCGAACAAGAACAAGAAGACCCTTCTGCCGCGCCCCCGCGGCTGGCTCCCGGCACGTCTACCGGCGGTGCATCCCTCTCTTATTCCGGCGGCACGATGGAAGACCAGCCCAGCGCCTACGGCGACGGGTACGGCGTCCACGCCGATCCGGAGGAGCTCCAGCAGCTCGAGGAGCCGGCGGTGGTGCAGCAGCGGCGTGTGGAGGAAGCCGAGCAGGTGGGCCGCAACGAGCCGTGCTGGTGCGGTAGCGGCAAGAAGTTCAAGAAGTGCCACGGCGCCTGAGCGCGTCTGGCGCGCTTTAGGCCATCCCGCATGAGCCGGCGCGTCCGCGGCGACGCCGGCTTCCGCTAGCCTCAAGCACCGATGGCTTCCTCCGCCGCATCCTCTTCGACGCCGCAGCGGCTTGCGGCTATCCGCGGGCAGCTCAAGCTCCTCGCGGACTATCTTTGACCCCGCCAGCCTGCAGGAGCGCGTAGAAGAGCTCGAAGCGGAGATGAGCCTGCCGGGCTTCTGGGACGACCAGGGAACGGCGGCGCGCGTCGGGTCCGAGCACCGGCGGATGTCCAAGCGCCTGGAGGACTTAAACCGCCTCACCTCGGACGTCGACGACCTCGAGGGGCTGGGCGAACTTGCCGAAGAGGACCCCGAGCTGGCGGACGAGCTCGAAGAAGCCTTCGCTTCCGTCGAGGCGCGGCTGGCCGAACTCGAGGAAGAGCGCTTGTTCAGCGGTCCCTACGACTCCGGCGACGCGCTTGTGACCGTCAACGCGGGAGCCGGCGGCACCGATGCCCAGGACTGGGCCGACATGGTGCTGCGGATGATGATGCGCTGGGCCGAGCGACGTGGCTTTGCGGTTGATCTGCTCGAAGTGAGTCCCGGCGAAGAGGCGGGCATCAAGTCCGCCACCTTCCGCGCTGCTGGAGACAACGCCTACGGCCGCTACTCCGCGGAAAAAGGTGTGCACCGGCTGGTGCGCCTGTCGCCGTTCGATTCGGCCAACCGCCGGCAGACGTCTTTCGCCGGCGTCGAAGTCTCGCCCGTCGTCGAGGGCGCAGCCGAAGTCCAGATCGATGACGACGACCTCCAAATCGACACCTACCGGGCCTCCGGCGCGGGAGGCCAGCACGTCAACAAGACGGATTCGGCCGTGCGTATCACCCACAAGCCGACGGGGATCGTCGTGCAGTGCCAGAACGAGCGCTCGCAGACGTCGAACAAGGCAACCGCGATGAAGATGCTCGAATCCAAGCTGCTCGAGCTAGAGGAACGCAAGCGCCGCGACGAGATCGCGGCCGAGCGCGGCGAAGCCCAGGACGTCAACTTCGGGTCGCAGATCCGCTCCTACGTCCTGCACCCCTACTCGATGGTCAAGGACCACCGGACCAACCACGAGGTCGGCGACCCCACTCGGGTCCTCGACGGGGACCTCGACGGGTTCGTGCGCGAGTGGCTCAACCAGAACGTCGCGTCGACCGCCTGATCGGGCGCCGCCGCGTCTGCTCCGATGGCTCGCGACAGCCCGCGCGGCACTCACCGCACCGCCGTCTCCCAGCCACCGAGCGCGCGCCCGGCGCGGTGAGTTGAGGGGCAAGCCCCCGGCCTAGCGCGGCTGGCCGGTCGTACCTGCCGTCGCGGGCCGTGCCACTCGGGTCAAGCGGCGGCAGCTTCAAGCGCCGAGGTCCGGACGGCAAGCCGCGGTAGTAAGGCGCTTCGGTCACGCGAGGTGTGACGATTAAGGGTCGCTATGCGACATCAGATCGTCACACCCCCGCCGGAAAGGCCGCGGCAATCAGGGATCAGCAGACGGCCCGCCGGCGACTCAATCGGCGGGAAATGGTCAGGCGAAGTCGTCGGCGGTCTGCGGCCCCACGCACGCAACCGCAAGTCCGGTCGAGATCCCACGCGCGACGTCGCGCACGTCGTCGAACGTCGTGTCGTCGAGCACGTCTATCGACCCGTCGGGATCGACGTCCTCGCCGAAGACCACGCGCTGGTTCGCGGCATAGCGAGCGACCGCGTTCGTGTTCTCGAAGGCCAACACGCGGCGGCCGGCGGCGTAGGACTTCGCGCGCTCGAATTCCTCTTCCCGTGGTCCCTCACTGCGCAACTCGTCGACGATCTCACGCATGCGGGTGTAGGCCTCGGCGCACTTGGTCGAATCCAAGCCGGCGGAAAGCTGCAGGATCGGCGCGTCGGCGAAGGAATGCTCGACGGAATAGACCGAGTACGCCAGGCCGCGCTGCTCGCGGATCTCGTCGAACAGGCGGGAGCCCATCGAGCCGCCCAGCAGCGTGGAGTAGACGGCCAGAGCGGCGCGCTGCCGGCGGTCGCGTGGGTCGATGGACGGGCGGTACGACATCCGCAGATGCGACTGGTTGGATTCACGCTCCTCGACCAGTACGCGCGGCTCGAGTGCCGGAGCGGGGTCGTAGCCGCCGTTGGTAGAGATGGCCGGGAAGCGGCCAAAGAGCTCTTCGAGGCGGGCTTCATCAGGCAAGCCGTCGAGGTTGCCGACCACGAAGGCGCCACCGCGCGTCCCGGCCCACTGACGCTCGCGGAATGCGAGGATCGCGTCACGGGAGAAGTCGCGCAGGTGCTCTTCGGGCCCGAGCACGGGTCGTCCGAGCGGATGGTTGCCGAAGGCCGCGCGATCGATGAGGTGCTCTGCCACCACTGCCGGCTGATCTTGAGCACGGGCGATCTCCTGGATCACGACGCCGCGCTCGCGGTCGAGCTCGTCTTGGTCAATCTTCGGGCGCCCGACGAAATCGGTCAGCAGGTCGATCGCCTGCTCGGCCACTTCCGCCCGACAAGTGATGTGGAAGGCCACCAGGTCATGTGACGTGTAAGCGTTGAGCATCGCCCCCATGCGCTCGGCGGTCTCATTGACCTTGCGGTAGTCGTCGTAGAGCTCACCTCCCTTGAACACGAGGTGTTCGAGGAAATGCGCCATCCCGTTCTCTTGCGGCCGCTCGGTCCGCGCTCCGGCGTCGAACGCCACCAGTACCGTCAGCGCGCGGGTGCCGGGGAGTTCGATGCGATGCAGCGGAAGACCGTTGGCGAGGTCAGAAGAAGAGATCGAGGCCATCGGGGCAGCCTACCCGCGAGTCTGCAAAGGACCTTGCAAGCAGGGCACTTTGGGCGCTGGAGGACTCATTCGCCGCTAGCCTCTCGCGCCAATGGCCGCGACCGAACGCCACGTACGACGCCTGCACCGATCCCGTGATGATGGAGCCCGAACCGCCCCGCAGCCGGTTCCCGCGACACAGGCCGCGGCCGCGCCCGTCTCGTCCCCGATTGCCCCCGCGGCGCCGGTGATCGAGTTCGACGACGTCTCCAAGCACTACGGGACTGGCAACGTCGGCCTCGACGGAGCGTCTTTCACCATCCACCCGGGTGAGTTCGTCTTTCTCGTGGGGTCAACCGGCTCGGGCAAGTCGACGATCATGCGGCTGCTGATCAAGGAATACGAGCCGACGGCGGGGCGCATCGCCGTCGCCGGGCGCGACTTGTCGCAGATCAAGCGCAAGCAGGTCCCGCATTACCGCCGCAACATCGGAATGGTCTTTCAGGATTTCAAGCTGCTGCCGAACCGGACAGTGACCGACAACGTCGCCTACGCCCTGCAAGTCACGGGCTCCGGTCGCCGCGAGATCCGCGAGAAGGTGCCAGACATCCTGCGCTTGACCGGGCTGTCGACGAAGCTGCACAACTATCCCGACCAGCTTTCGGGCGGCGAGCAGCAGCGGGTCGCGGTGGCGCGTGCTTTCGTCAACCATCCGCCGTTGCTGTTGGCGGACGAGCCGACAGGCAACCTCGATCCTGAGACTTCGATCGGGATCATGCAACTGCTCTACCGCATCAACCGCACGGGAACCACGGTGGTCGTCGCCACCCACGACCACAACATGGTCGACCGCATGCGCCGCCGCGTGATCGAAGTCAGCAAGGGGCGCGTCATCCGCGACGAGAAGGTCGGCTCTTACCGCGTGCAAGACGAGAGCACACGTGAGTTCGGGGCGCTACTCCGGGGGCAGGACGCGTGAGGTTCGGATTCTTTGCCAAGGAAGCGCTGCGCGCCCTGCGTCGCAACGCGGTGCCAAGCTTCGCGGCGATGGCAACGGTGCTCGTCACCGTCCTGATGTTGGGCGTCTTCATCCCGGTCGTGCAGGCGACGACGGGCGCGGCCAACGAGGTGCGGTCGCGCGTGCTCGTCGACGTGTACCTGAAGGCCACGGCCACCGACGCGGACGCGGAGCGCGTCAAAGTGCTGCTCGAGAAGACACCCAGCGCCGGCAAGGTGGAGTACATCTCCAAGGAAGCGGCGTATCAAGCGGAGAAGAAGCGTCTGCCGCAGTACTACAAGCTGCTCGGCAAGAATCCGCTGCCCGACACGTTCCGTGTCACGCCGGAGCGCCCGGATGACATCGGCAAGATCAAGGGGCACCTGACGCCTGTCTCTCCCTCGGGTGGCAGAACGACGATCGACGCGGCGATCGGCGAAGTCCGTGAGCACGAGGAGAACTCGAGCAAGATCCTGTCGGCGACTCGTGTGGTGAAGCTGACGACCGGCCTGCTGGCAGCTCTACTCGTCGTCGCTTCCGTGCTGCTGGTCGCCAACACCATCCGCTTGTCGCTCTACGCGCGCCGGCGTGAAATCGAGGTCATGAAGCTCGTCGGCGCGACGGATTGGTTCATCCGCTGGCCGTTCGTGCTCGAAGGCGTGCTCGTCGGGGCGATCGGGGGGCTGTTCGCGGTCGCTTTGCTCGCGATCGTGAAGTTCGCGCTGCTCGACCCCCTGCGCAGCGACTTCACGCTGCTTGCCGCGACACAGACGATGAACTTCGGTGTGCTGATGGCGATCCTGCTGGGCGCGGCTATCGCGGTTTCGGGCCTGGGCTCCGGGCTCTCTCTGCGCCGCTTCCTGCGGGTCTGATCTCAAGCATGGGGTGGTACGAGCGTGGCGGCTCGTCGACCGGTGGGCGGGTATGAACCACGACCCTTGGTCAGTTCAGGCGCGTGTGCGCTCGGTTCAGCTGGGTAAGGAATCGGTAAGCGATGATCTCTCCCGGCCCCATGTGTGTGACCGCCACGCTTCCCAAGGCGCTTGAAGCCCCCGGCGCGGCCCGGCGCCTGCTTGACGAGATCAGCGGGGTGCTGGCACCCGAAGTGGCGGTCAACGCTCGCTTGTTGGTTTCTGAAGTGGTCGCAAACGCTGTGCGCCATGGGCGCCACGACGGTCAGATCGGGATGCAAGTCGAGCTTCAGGGCAACGCGCTTCATGTCGAAGTCGTGGATCCCGGCCAAGGGTTCGTACCAAAGGCCCGGACGCCTGAGTCGCCTGCCGGGAGTGGTTGGGGATTGCACCTGGTTTCCGAGCTCAGCGATCGCTGGGGCGTCGAGGCCGACGGCCGCACGCGCGTTTGGTTCGAGTTCGAAAACGCGCTAGCGGTCTAACGCGGTAAGCGCGCCGAGCCCCCGAGTACCGTAAGGAGCGTGTTCTTGCGCTCCTCGCGCCTCCTGCAGGCGCTGCTTTTGGTGTCGTTGTTGTTGGCCGGGATATGGCTGGGCGGCCATCCCTCGCTGCTTCCAGGGTTCGTCCGGGGCGTCCTGGTCGATGATTCGGTGGCCGGAAGCTCCGACGCCCGCTTGGTCGACGAGGCGCTCGACATCATGGAGAAGCACTACTACCGGCCGGTGGATCGCAAAGCGCTGGTGGACGAGGGCCTGAAAGCGTCGGTGAAGTCGCTCGACGACCGCTTCTCCGCTTACTTCGATCCCAAGACAT
Source organism: Actinomycetota bacterium (assembly GCA_016781085.1). GTDB lineage: Bacteria > Actinomycetota > Thermoleophilia > Solirubrobacterales > Solirubrobacteraceae > LC5-1. The sequence goes on along the minus strand of JADDQZ010000035.1, from coordinate 69,890 downwards.
TCCACCATTTCGAGGAGGCGTCGAGCGGAGGATTCGAAGGCGTTGGCATGACGGTGGAAGCCAACAAGCGGGGTGTGGAAGTGCAACAGACGTTTCCCGGGTCACCGGCGCGCAGGGCGGGGCTCAAGGCCGGCGACATCATCGTCGCCGCCGACGGCAAGTCGCTCAAAGGCAAGCCGACGGACGCCGCTACGGCGCTGATCAAGGGCAAAGCCGGAACGACTGTGCTGCTGCGCGTACGTCGAGCCGACGACGTGCGCGAGCTCCGTGTGCGCCGGGAGCGCGTTGAAGTGTCGCCGGTCGTCTCAAAGATCGTCCGCCAAGGCGCAGTCCCGACCGGTCATGTTCGCCTGGCTTCCTTCACGCGCGGATCCGGCGACGACGTCGACGCTGCCGTCAGGCGTGTGCTGGACAAGGGCGCCGAGGCCGTTGTCCTTGATCTACGTGCAAACGGCGGCGGCTACCTGGACGAAGCTGTGCGGATCTCGTCGCTGTTCATTCCAGAAGGCACGATCGTCTCGACCAAGCGGGGGTCGGGCGAGGAAAAGGTCTACGAGGCGACGGGCCGCTCGATTCCGCGAGACGTACCGGTGGTCGTGCTGGTCGATCGTGACTCGGCTTCGGCGTCGGAAATCGTCGCAGGCGCGATCCAAGACCGTGATCGCGGCAAGGTCGTCGGCACGCGAACCTTCGGCAAAGGCGTGTTCCAGCAGATCGAGGAACTGTCGAACGGCGGTGCGCTCGACATCACCGTGGGCGAGTACTTCACTCCGAGCGGCCGTAATCTTGGGGGGGGCGGTCCCAAGCGTGGCGCCGGCATCGCGCCTGACGTCCGCGCCCGCGACGTGCGTAAGACGCCCAAGCGCGACGAAGCGCTCGACAAAGCCGTTTCCACCATTTCGAGCGGTGCATCGTGAGGCGAAAAGCCGGTGGCCGTGGCGGCCCTTCCGGGTCTGGGGGGCGCAAAAGCGGTCCCGCGGGGAAGCGGCCCAGCGCGCGTAAGCGTCACGACTCCAGTCGCGATAGCCAGCCGCGCCCGGGAGCGGAGGGACAAGGGTCGCCGGTTTCACGCCGCCAAGGCGAGGGCGACGGCGCGCAGCGGACACGCGACAACCGCCCCGGTCCTGGACCTAGGGCCCCGGGGATCGGCATCGTCGCGGTCCTGGAGAAGCGCGGGCGCGTTTTGGCCGCCACGCCATTTCTGCACCGCGGCCGGCGTATGAACGTCGACAAGCCGCGCTCTGATCTCCGCGTCATTCCCGGAGATCTCGTCGTCGTCGCGCCGGCGGGTTCGCGCTCGGGGCGTGGACGCATCGTCAAGCGGATCGGGCGCCCCGACGTCGCGCGCGACGTGCTCGAAGCGGTGATGATCGATCGCGGGGCCCAGCGCGGATTTTCACCGGTCGTCGAGCGTGAAGCGGCGGTGTCCGCGGAGAGCCCTCCTCATGCCGATCCGGCCAGCCGCCGTGACTTACGCGGTCTGACCACGTTCACCATCGACCCGCCGACCGCCAAGGACTACGACGACGCCATCTCCGCTGAACGGCTTCCCGACGGCGCGATTCGCGTCTTCGTGCACATCGCCGACGTCTCGGCACACGTGCCGCCCGGCTCTCGCGTCGATCGCGAGGCGTTTCGCCGCGGCACGAGTGTTTACGTCCCGGGAGCCGTGGAGCCGATGCTGCCGGAAGCGCTCTCCAACAAGGCTTGTTCGCTCGTTCCGGGCCAAGACCGGCTGGCCGTCTCGGTCGAGCTCGAATACGTCGGCGCCGAAGTCCGCCGCAGTGCCTTCCATCGCTCGCTGATCCGATCAGATGCTCGGTTGGACTACCCGCAGGTCGACCGCATCTTCGCGGGAGAAGAGGCAGCCCAGGAGCCGTGGGCAGAGCCGCTGGCGACGGCCCGAGAAGTGGCTCAGGCGCTGGCGCGCGTGCGCGCGCAACAGGGCGCCCTGGCGGTGGAGTCGGCTGAGCCCGAGTTTTCCTTCTCGGACGAAGGCCATGTCGCGGGGCTTTCCTACGAGACGCAAACGGAGTCGCACACCCTGATTGAGCACTTGATGATCGCGGCCAACGAGGCCGTGGCTACGCTGCTCGACGCGCGCAAGCTGCCGACGCTTTATCGCGTCCACGAGCGTCCTGAACCGGCTCGCGTTGCCTTTCTCGCCGGCCAGCTCGCGTCGCTCGACGTGGCGACTCCGCCGCTCCCCGAGCCGATGACGCCGCAACAAGCCGCCGACGCGGTGGCTGCGATGTCAGTGCTCGTCCGCGAGCACGTGGAAAAGCTGGGGCACGGGCGAATTGCGCTCACTTCGCTGGTTCTGCGGTCGCTCAAGCAGGCGCGCTACCAACCGGAGAACACCGGGCACACGGGGTTGCATTCCGAGCGCTACTGCCATTTCACGTCGCCGATCCGCCGGTACCCGGACTTGGTGTGTCACCGCGCTCTGCTGTCGGCCATCGGAGCCGGCGAGGCCGCGCCGAAGGCGTCCGAGCTCGAGTTTCACGGCGACTGGTGTTCTGACCGTGAACGCGATGCGATGAAGGTCGAGCGCGCCGCTGACGATGTCGCGCGCTGCTTCCTGCTCGAGCAGGAGCTGTTCAAATCCGGTTGGGACACCGTGTGGGATGGCGAGGTGATCGGCTTGATCGACGCGGGCGCCTTCGTGTGGTTCGGCGACGGTCACCAGGGGCTGCTGCCCGTGCGCCGCCTCAGCGGCGACTGGTGGGAGCTCAACGAGCTGCAAACCATGCTCATCGGTACCGGTACGGGCGGATCGCTACAGCTGGGCGCCCCGGTCCGCGTCCAGGTCGCGCGGGTCGATGCACCGCGCGGGCGGGTGGACTTGACGCCCGTGGAGATATAAGTAGCGCTTGATGGCAGGCAAGAAACGCACCTTCGCTTCCGGCGACGTGGCCACCAACCGGCAGGCGTCGTTCCGCTACCACCTGATCGACAAGTGGGAATGCGGGATGGTCTTGACTGGAACGGAAGTCAAGTCTCTGCGCGACGGCAAGGCACAGATCAAGGACGGCTACGCGGCTGTGCGCGAAGGCGAGGTGTGGTTGCACAACGTGCACATCCCGCCGTATCCACCCGCCACCACGGGTAACCACGAGCCCGAGCGTCCGCGCAAGCTGCTCTTGAAGAGATCCGAAATCGAGAAGCTGGTCGGGAGCACGCGCGAGAAGGGTCTCACGCTCGTTCCCACCCGGATCTACTTCTCGGGGCCGCGCGCGAAGGTGGAAGTGGCACTGGGTCGCGGTAAGGATCTGCACGACAAGCGCGTGAGCATCCGTGAGCGCGAGATGAAGCGCGAGATGGATCGCGCGATCCGCGGGCGTTGAGCTTCAGAGCTGAACGCGGAAGCGACCGCATGACGCGGGCTTCCGGGCGGCCCTTGTCCGCCGCCGTACCGCCGGCTCTAAAGCCGGTCGCTGCGATCGATGAAAGTCGCGTCCATACCGGCCAGCAGGAGCGCGATCAGTCCGATGTAGACGGCGGCTACGGCGAGTCGCTGCCGCGGGCGCACCTCGTAGTAGGCGGCGTTGCCCTCTTCGCCGTTTCGCCGTGTCTTCCAGCGACGGTAGGTCTCCATCAGGGCGAAGAACACGATCAGGAACATGATCGGGTTCGGGAATTGCAGCGTCAGCAGGATCATCGCGCCCAGGCCGACGAACCACATCCACGGCGCCATCGCGGCCATCGCGCGGCCACCGTCGAGCGGCACGACGGGAAGCAGATTGAAGAGGTTGAGGAACAGTCCGGTGAAGGCGAGTGCCTGCCACATCTGGTTGCCCGTCGCCAGCCAGATCGGGATCAGCGCCGCGGCTGCCAGCGAACCCAGGATCGGCCCAGCCAACCCCACGCGCGCTTCGGCGATGGCACTACCACCCAGCGACTTGGCGCCGATCACCGCTCCCAAGAAGGGGATGAACAGCATCCCTGAGGGCTTTACGCCTTCGCGGCGCAGCTGGATGTAGTGGCCCATCTCGTGCACGAAAAGCAGGCCGACGAAGCCGGCGGCAAAGGGCAGCCCCCAGATGAGGGCGTAGGCGCCGATCGACACCAGCATCGAGGCCGATGTGGTGAACAGCTTGAGCTTGGGCAGCAGGAGCAGCGCGCCCTTGAACTTGAGCAGGATCGCCCCGACGAGTACGAGGGGGCCGAGCCCTCGCTTGAGTCCTGAAGTGGTTTTCCCCCGGGGAGAGGGGGCTAGCGTCGCGCTGCCGGATTGGGAGCCCGACTGGCCCAGACTGAGGCCTGGCTCCGGGGCCGGCTGGCCATGAGCTTCTACGACCGGGCGTTGGAAAGCCGAAGCCGACTGGTCACCGTCCGGTTCCAAAACCGGCAAGCCATAGGCCGGCACCGGTTGGGCGGGCCGCTGACCGTCGGAATCAGCGGCTGGATGCTTGCCGTAGGGAGAACCGGGCGCAGCGGGTGGAAGCCACTGCGAGTCGGGACGTTCCATGCATCGATTGTGGCAGGGCAATGAGTGCTTTCGCGGCTGCTTGCCCTGGGCCATTCTCGCTCCTACCGCGCGCCGTGGAAAGGAAAGCTCTGCGGACCCGCTGCCGCCGCCGGAGTAGCCGTCCAGTCGGTTCCAATCCAAGTAACGACGCGCGCGCTTTGGGTCTACAATGAACCGCGTAGGAACCCCTGGGGACGACAGGCTTCGACGTGGTCGGTTCCGCAGGGGATGTTGCGAGCCGAGGTTCCGGAGGCCTCGTAAAAAACCGGAAAAAAAATAAGTGCGGAGTCTCACGACTTCCGTCTCGCTGCTTAGCACAAACTAAGCCGCAGACCTTGGCCCTCGATACCTGCGACGAGATAAGCCGAGTCAACTAGCGGGTGTACTTCACAAAGGGCCCGTCTTCGCCCGAGTGAAGGAAATCCAAGAAGGCTGGTTCTCCCCAACCCCGCCGGCGTTGGCGAGGGGAGAGCGAGATTTAGAGCGCCGGATACGCTCGTAGAGGCATTCCATTGCGCGATTGCGGACGCGGGTTCAATTCCCGCCGTCTCCACCTCGGCTATTCCCCCAACTGCCTACCGAATGGGCAGTTGGGGGGACCCGCCACCTCCTTCCGCCCGTCGGGAGGACCTCCTAGTCGCCGTCGGCCGCATGCGCTCGCGTACTAGCGCCTCCTTCCGGCGGCGATCGGGCCAAGTCGCGCTGCCTGAGCCATAGGAACCTGCCGAAAGGGGATGGCCGAGACGCCCCACCACGGCTTCCTCTTGTTCTCACGAGAGGACCTTAAGAAATCGCGGGGGTACCTCGGCCGTCAACCAGACACCGTTATCGCTCGTTAAAAACTCGAATCCGATGCCGGACATTTCGGCCGCTGCCACTTCGAGGACGACCGGCCGCCCGTGCCGCGCGCCTACGCGTCGGGCCGTTTCCGTGTCGGGCGATAAGTGCACGTGATGGCGCTGCCCACGATGGAGGCCTTCGCGCAGGATGGATGCGATGCGGGGGGCGCTTGTTCCGTGGAACAGCAGCACCGGCGGGTCCACGGGCTGTAGGTGCAAGTCGACCTCGACGCTGTGCCCCTGGCTGGCACGGATCTTCGTCCCGGACGGATCGAACGAGAACCGGCGCTTGTCGTTTTTCTCGACGACCTCGTTCAATTGCGCGCGAGTAAGCGGGAAACTTTGTGCGGAGCACGCGCGCAGCAGCGTGTCGACATCGACCCAGCCCGCTTCGTCAAGCGTCAGTCCCAACCGCTCGGGCTGGTGGCGAAGGTGACGCGCCAGGTACTTCGAGGTCTTCACCAGCCGCTTGTCGTCCATGCCACGCAGTTGTAGCCGCGAAGAACCAGCTCGCTGAGGACACCCCGGGGGGGTATACTGTGGGGGCCGGTCCACTCAGAGGAGAAACTTCCACATGTCGCTGTCCGAATCCGGTTCTCGCTCTTACTTCGTCGAAGGAATGACGTGCGGCCATTGCGTTGCCGCGGTCAAAGAGGAAGTCGAAGAGATCAAAGGCGTTGACGCCGTGGAAGTCGAGCTCGCCACGGGCCGCTTGACCGTGGCTGGCGATGGCTTCGATGACAGCGCGATTGCCGCTGCGGTCGGCGAAGCCGGGTACGAGATGAAGACATGAGCGCGCCCGCCTTGCCCGAACGCGTCGAACTCCCGATCGAGGGGATGACGTGCGCGTCGTGCGCGGCACGCGTTGAGAAGCGCCTCAATCGGATCGATGGCGTTCAGGCTTCTGTCAACTACGCCACCGAGCGGGCGTCGATCGCCTTTGACGGTACGCAGGTCCGCCCCGAGGCACTGATCGAAGCCGTGGAGCGGGCCGGCTATCGGGCAGCGCTTCCCCAATCTGCCGGGGTGGAGTCCGGCGACGACGATGCCAACGGCGCGGACGACAAATCGGTCAGCGCCGAGCGGGCGCTGTTGCTACGACTCAAGTGGGCCGTCGCACTCTCGCTGCCGGTTCTGGTCTTGTCGATGGTGCCCGCGCTGCAATTCGACTTCTGGCAGTGGTTCGCCATGCAGTTGACGACACCGGTCGTGTTGTGGGCGGGTTGGCCGTTTCACCGGGCCGCGTGGCAGAACTTGCGCCACGGGACGGCGACCATGGACACGCTGATCTCGCTCGGCACGCTGTCGGCGTGGGCGTGGTCGGTGTGGGCGCTCTTTCTGGGTGACGCCGGCCATCCCGGCATGAAAATGTCGTTTGAATGGATCCCCGACCGGTCCGACGCCGAGATGCACCTTTACTTCGAGGTAGCGGCTGTCGTCGTCTGCTTCCTCCTGGCAGGTCGCTTTTTCGAAGCGCGAGCGAAGGGTCGCGCGGGTGCTGCGCTGCACGAGTTGCTCAAGCTCGCGGCCAAAGACGTCACGCTGATTGCCTCCGACGGGACTGAGCGTCGGGTCAAGCTTGAGGAAATCGCCGTTGGGGACTCTTTTGTCGTCCGCCCAGGAGAGAAGATCCCAACGGACGGAGTCGTGCTCCAAGGCGCGTCGGCGATCGATGAGTCGCTGCTCACGGGCGAATCTGTTCCCGTGGAAAAAAGGCCCGGCGACGACGTCGTGGGCGCAACCATCAACCTCGGTGGGAGGCTCATTATCAGGGCTTCCCGGGTAGGTGCGGACACCGCTGTGGCGCAGATCGGCCGCCTGGTCACTGAAGCTCAAGCGGGCAAGGCACCCGTTCAGCGGCTAGCCGACCGAGTGGCGTCGGTGTTCGTGCCGGCGGTAATCGCGGTGTCGCTGTGCGCGCTCGCCTATTGGCTGGCGGCCGGCGAGCCGGCATCATTTGCCCTCGCGGCCGCCGTGGCGGTGTTGATCATCGCCTGCCCGTGTGCCCTGGGACTCGCGACGCCGACCGCCTTGTTGGTCGGGACGGGCCGCGGTGCGCAGCTCGGGCTGTTGATCAAGGGTCCCCAAATCCTCGAATCGACGCGCCGGATCGACACGGTCGTGCTCGACAAGACGGGGACTGTCACTTCGGGGCAGATGAAACTGCGCGATGTGGTCGTCGCAGATGCGGACGACCGGGAGCAAGCGCTGAAGCTTGCGGGCGCCCTCGAAAGCGGCTCGGAGCATCCTGTCGGCCGCGCCATCGCCGATGCTGCCCGTGCTCTCCTGGGCGCCCTGCCAATGCCGGTGGAGTTCAGAAACCACGAAGGACTTGGAGTGCAAGGCGTAGTGGACGGTTTCGACGTCATCGTCGGGCGCCCTGCGCTGCTCGCCGAACGCGCCATCGAGGTTCCCGTGTCGCTCGTCAAGGCGCTCGAGCGAGCAGAGAAGTCAGGAGCCACCGCCGTTGTCGGGGCTTGGGACGGACGCGCACGTGCCGTCTTCGCTGTGGCCGACACGCCGAAAGAGGGCTCAGCGCAAGCGATCGCGCGGCTTCGGTCCCTGAAGCTGCGGCCAGTCCTGCTGACCGGCGACAACCGAACGACGGCCGTGGCGGTGGCCGCGCACGTCGGCATCGACGAGGTGACCGCCGAAGTACTTCCGGCGGAGAAGGCGCGAGTCGTCAAACGGCTACAAGACGAAGGGCACGTTGTCGCGATGGTGGGCGACGGGGTCAACGACGCACCGGCGCTCGCTCAAGCCGATCTCGGAATCGCGATTGGAACCGGAACTTCCGTTGCGATCGAGGCGTCCGACTTGACGCTCGTCTCGGGCGATCTGCGCTCGGTCGCGGATGCCATTGAGCTGGCGCGGCGAACGCTGCGCACGATCAAGGGAAACCTATTCTGGGCTTTCGCCTACAACGTCGCGCTCGTGCCGGCGGCTGCCGCGGGTCTCCTCAATCCCCTTCTGGCGGGAGGCGCCATGGCGCTTTCAAGCCTCTTCGTCGTCGGCAACTCGTTGCGGCTTCGGGGCTTCACGCCAAGCCGACACGGCCGCCTTCGCGGCTGACCCTCTAAATTGAAAGGCATGTCGACCGGTCCGAGCGCAGAAACAGTCCCCGATCCCCGGCTCGAGGACGCCGCGGAGCGCTCCTCGGACATGATCGCCCCCGAGCAGCAGTCCGCTGTCGCGAATCCGTCTGAGGTGCCCGCCGCACCGGACGCTGCAGTCACCACTTCGGCGAACGATTCGCCGACCGCTGATGCTCCTGCCGGTGGCGTTTCGGTCGCTGAGGCTCCGAGTGGCGATGAGACGGCGGCTGATGTGCCGGCGGCTGATGTGCCGGCGACTGACGTTGCTAGCGGCGATGTTCCGGGCACTGGCGTTCCGGCTGCTGAAGCTCCTGCCGCCGACGCTTCGACCACCGACGCTCCAGCTGCTGACGCAACCGCGAATCCCGACGCTCCAGCTGCTGACGCAACTGCGAATCCCGACGCAGCGCACCCTTCGCGCGGTGACGACCAGGCTCGGAGGGCGGCCCGCACCGACGGGCAGCGCCGCCGCCGTCGGCCCAACGCGGCCGAGCGCCATCGACGCGTCTTCTTCGCCAAGCTTTCTGAATTGCGCCGTGCCGATCAGGGACCGGACACGGGCATCGAACACACGCAGGTCGTCACGGCGGCCGCGACCGGAGAAACCGGAGCGCCGCAACCGGCGCAAGGCGAGGGTGCTGCTTCGTCCGGCGTTGTCGTTGGCGCGACCGCAGATGTGGCGACCTCACCAGTCGAGGGTCAAGCTGTCCCCGTCATCGACGCCCCGGTGTCGGATCCGGTGGGAGAGGCATCACAGTCGGTTGAACAGGCTGCCCCGGCCAACAGCGGATCTCGCAGCCAAGCGCGCTTGGCGGCTGCCGTCGAGCGCGTGGGTGGAGCGCCGGTGGTACTCGAAGCTCTGACTCCGAAACACGACGAGCAAGGCCAGCAGCTCAAATGGGCCGCCGTGTGCTGTCAGGCTTGCCAGGGTCTCGCTCCCGGAGATCCGACTTTCGCGGCGTGGCTGCGGCTCGCTATCACACCGGTGCGGGAGATCAAGAATCAGGTGTCGGGCCGCTCCGAAGGCTATGGCCGTCAGGGGGGCCGTCGCGATGACCGCAACGGACGCTCCGGCGACCGTCGTCCCCGCTCCGGCGGGCGTTCGGACTCGCGCGGTCCTCGCCCGAGTTCCGGCGACGTGGCTGCTCACGGCCGTGACGGAGCCTTCAAGACGAAGGTCCGGATCATCGGCGACCTGAGCAGCATCACCGGCTGACCGCCGGACCCGCCTTCCGGGTGACCGAGCCTGGCCCAAAGCGGTCAGGGCGGAAACTCGTGGGTTCTCCGACGCATGCCAGAGAACGGGCTGGGCAGCACACGGTGCTGACGCCCGTTCCGCGCCATCCGATGCGCGGGACCCAGCACGTGTGTCCGTTTGACCTCGGTATGCGGGGTCAAGGGACGCACACACCTGGTCTGTGGCTGCCTAGTTTGCAGACCCCAATTCAAACCACGCCGTTTCCTTCAGTGTCCGAAAGGGAACGATCTCGACTGTGGCGGTCAGCAAGGAAACCTCAGGCACGACGCGCCCTTTAGCAACGCGACCGGCTAAGTCAGCCCGCAGCAACCCCGCCCGCGATGCGCGTGAGCGCCGGCTGTTCGCGAGTCTCCGGGCCACTGGCGATCCCGCGGCCCGTGCCCAACTCGTCGAGCTCTTTCAGCCGCTTTCGCGCAGCCTGGCCATGCGGTACGTCCATTCGGGAGAACCGTTGGACGATCTCCTGCAAGTAGCCAACCTCGGGCTGGTCAAGGCGGTCGACCGCTTCGATTCCTCCCGCGCGGTCTCTTTCACTTCCTACGCCGTGCCCACGATCCTTGGCGAGATCAAGCGCTACTTCCGAGACACTACGTGGGCAGTCCACATGCCCCGCGAGCTACAGGAGCGTTCCGCCTTGGTCGAACGCGACGCGGAGCGCTTGTTCTCGCAATCCGGACGAGTACCGTCGGTCGGTCAACTGTCGGAAGTGACCGGACTTTCCGCCGAGCAGGTGCTGGAAGCCCGTCACGCCGCGATGTCATATCGCGCGACATCGCTGGAAGCCCCCTCTGGCTCAGATTCGGAGGAGGAATTCACCGTAGCCGACCGGATCGGCAGCGAGGACCGCGAACTCGACCGCGCCGAGCAGGCGGTTTCGCTTGAGCAGATGTCGGGGGTGCTCACGGAGAGGGACCGCTGGGTGCTGCGGATGCGCTTTGAGCGCGACATGACGCAGAGCGAGATCGCTAGCGAGATCGGCGTCTCTCAAATGCACGTCTCGCGCATCATTCGCTCCGCTCTCGAGCGGCTAAGCGAGAAAGCGCGCGCGAACCGAACTGAAAGCACCTTTCGCTAGCCGTTTCCAAAGGTTCGGCTAGCCGAGGGCGGACGGTTCGGCTAGCCGAGGACAAACGGCTCGCCGAGCCGACGTGAGACGCGCGCGAAACAGGAACCGTCAGCTGACGCCGCGCGCCTCTTGCGCCGCGGCTTCCGCGTCGGCCAACTGCCGCTCGACGATGTCCAGGCCGGTGTTCCAGAACCCAGGATCGGCGAGATCGACCCCGACGATGCGCCCGAGATCTTCGGGCGACTTTGACCCGCCCGTGGCCAGCATCTCCAGATATGCGGGCACGAAGGCGTCGCCCTCCTGCTCGTAGCGGGCGTAGACTGCCAACGCCAGCAGCTGACCGTAGGCGTAGGCGTACACGTAGCCCGGCGTGCTGATGAAGTGGGGAACGTAGGACCACCAACGCCGGTAACCCTCGGTGATCTCCACCGAATCGCCCAGCAGCTCGTGTTGGGACTCATACCAAAGCTCGCCGAAACGCTCTGCGGCCACCTCGCCGTGCTCGCGTCGCTCGGTGTGGACGAGGTGCTCAAAGCGGTTCATCGCCACTTGGCGGAAGACCGTCGCGATGGCGCCCTCGAGGCTCTCGGCCAGCAGGGACAGCCGCGATTCAGGCGAAGAAGCATGTTCGAGCAGGCGACCGAAGACGATGGTCTCACCGAAGACGCTCGCGGTCTCGGCGGTGGTCAGAGGAGTGCCCTGGTGGAAAAGGCCCTGCTTGCGGGCCAGCGAGAAGTGCACGCCGTGCCCGAGCTCGTGCGCCAACGTCAGCACGTCGCGCCGTCGCGCCGTGTAGTTGAGCATCACGTACGGATGCACTGACGGGACCGCCGACGCGCAGAAAGCGCCTCCCCGCTTACCCGGGCGCACGGGCGCGTCTATGTAGTCCTCGTCGAAGAAGCGCTTGGCCGTGGCGCCGAGGTCAGGCGAGAACGAGTCGTAGGAATCGAGCACGAGATCGCGCGCCTGATTCCACGAGAAAGTCTCGTCGTCTTCGGTGACGGCGGCCATCCGGTCGTAGTCGGCCAGGCGGTCGAGGTTGAGTAGCCGGGCCTTGAGCCGGTACCAGCGCCGCGGCAACTCGTAGCGGTTGCGCACCGCATCAATGAGCGCCTGCACTGACTCGTCGGACGCCTCGTTGGAGAGGTTGCGGCTCGCCAGCCAGTGCGGAAAGCGGCGCAGCCGGTCGTCGACCGTCTTGTCGGCCAGCAGAGTGTTGAAGATGTAGGCGCGCGTCCGCAGACCTGGTTCGAGTGCTGCGGTCACACGCTCGGCGGCATGCTGGCGAACGTCGCGCTGCGGCGACATCAGCCGCGACAGCGCCACTTCGAGCGACACGGGCTCAGGCTCGTCGTCGAGCGAGACGGCAATCGCGGACGTCTGCTCGGCGAACAGCCGGTCCCAGGCACTCCGGCCGGTGAGCGTCTTCTCGGCGTGAATCCGCTCCTCCGGCTCTGACAGCAGATGCGGGCGGTAGCGCCGGGCAGTGCGCAAGTGGTGGCGGCAGAAGTCGAGCTGATCTGAAGTCAGGAGCTCGTCGGCGCGAGCGTCGTCGACCGCTGCCCATTCGAGTTCGAAGAACAGCAGCGTGGTCTCGATGGCGGTGCCTTTCTCCTGCACCTTCTGAAGCAGGGCTCCGCGCTCGGGATCCGCCGTATTCGTCGAAAATCGCAGCATGGCGTAAGAGCCCGCACGGCCGGCGAGCTCGTGCACGCCTTCGAGCTCTCGCATCGCGGCGGCGAGTCCGCTGGCGTCGAGCTGTGCGACCTTGCCGGCATGCTCGGCGGCGAAAGCCTCAGACCGCTCGAGGGCTTCGTCGAGCATCCGGTTCACGGCCGCCGGAGCGTCGCCGTCTTGCGCGCCGTCGAGGAGCGGCGAGAGGTTCCAGGCGACAGAGTCGAGCGCGGGATCGGTGGCGTCAGCGGCGGTCATGCGCGGGACGTTAGCGCCGGCGCTGGTCCTGCCGCGGCGAAGTCCCTAAGGGGTACGCGCGCGCAGCCCGTCGCAAACGAGCTCGACGTAGCGGTGCCAGCGCTCGGGATTGCCAGCGCTGCGACGCACGGCCGCGCCGATCGAGCACATCAGCACCGGTAGGTCTTCCGGCTCGACGTCGGCGCGCACGGCACCGCTCTTCTGCGCACGTTCAAGCAACAACCGGCCTGCGTCTTGCAGTCGTACCCGCTCTGCGGTGGCAACTTCAAGCGCGTCGGGTGCCATCGCTTCTGATAGCGCGCGGTCCTGCTCCATCTGCTCTGCCGTCTTCCAGAAGACGTCGCGCAAGCCCTCCCAAGCGTCGCTTGCGTCCAAAGCCCGCTCCGCGATCACCAACAGGCGCTCGAACTTGTCAATCGCGAGCGCCTCCAGCAAAGCTTCCTTGGTCGGGAAGTGCCGGTAGACGGTGCCGACCCCGAGCCCCGCGCGGCGGGCTACGTCGTCGATCTGAGCGTCACGGCCTTGTTCGGCGAAGATCTCCCTTGCGGCATTCAATACCCGTTCGCGGTTGCGCCGGGCGTCGGCGCGCAGCGGCTTCGGGGGCCCCTGGGAATCCGAAGGGTCCAGGGGAAGGGGCGCGGCGACGTCGCTCACAAGCTCAGAGTAGTGCTGTGTCCGTGGTGGAGGGTCCGGACGTCTGGCCTACTCCATTGAGGCGCACGCCGCCGCTGGCGCTTCGTTACGCCTGCGCGTTGCGATCGAGCTCGAGCGACGCGGAGTTGATGCAGTACCGCATACCGCCACGGTCGCGGGGCCCGTCGGGGAAGAGGTGCCCCAGGTGTCCGCCGCAGTTGCGGCACACCACTTCGGTGCGCGTCATGCCCCAGGACGAGTCGTCGCGGGTCTCCACGGCTTGGGCGACAGCTGGTTCGGTGAAGCTCGGCCAGCCGGTGCCGGAGTCGAACTTGGTGTCGGCCGCGAACAAAGCAGTGCCACAGCCGGCGCAGCGGTACACGCCGTCGTCGTGGCAGTTCCAATAACGACCGGTGAATGCCGGCTCCGTGCCACCTTCACGCAACACCTCGTACTGCTCGGGGGTGAGCTCTTCGCGCCACTCCGCATCGGTCTTGGAGACTTCGCTCGCCATGACGTTTCCTTTCGCTGAACGAATCCGTGCTATCGGGCAAGGTTACGTCGCCTTTGGACCCAGGGGCGCCCGCTTGCCAACACGCGATTACGTCACGATGATTTGAGCGGTGAGAACGTCTGATAGCCAACGGGAGCAGGATCTGGCTGGCCCTCCCGGAAGATGGGAACGGGCCCTGGGTGGTCGGCCGCGATCCAGCGTGCTGCGATCTTGTGATCGACGAGAAGGCGGTCTCCCGTTGCCATGCCGAGTTGCGCTGGGCTCCGGAGGGCTATGTCGTACGTGACCTCGAGTCGACCAACGGCGTCTCCAGCAACGGCATCCGTGCCTCGAGCGTGCTGTTGCGCCCAGGTGACGAGTTGAGGCTTGGGCAGGTTCGGGTACGCCTATCCCGGCGGCGCTGATCGCCTTTTGCGCCACAAGTGCACGGGCTCCGTCATCAGGTCGGTTCGTGCGCTCGAACCGCTAGCGTCCGTCTCTCATAACCCGACCAGAGGAGCCCGCCCATGTCCGCCGGCCCGGACCACGCGCTCGACGAGCTGTGCGTCAACACGATCCGCACGCTGTCGATGGACGCCGTCCAGAAGGCGAACTCCGGGCACCCCGGCACGCCGATGGCGCTGGCTCCCGTCGCGCATGTCCTCTACACGCGGGTGATGCGTCACGCGCCGCAGAGCCCCGGATGGCCCGACCGCGACCGCTTCGTGTTGTCCGCGGGCCACGCATCGATGCTCCTGTACTCGATGCTGCACCTGACCGGCTACGACCTGTCGCTGGACGACGTCAAGAACTTCCGGCAGCTTCACTCACCGGCGGCCGGGCACCCCGAGTACCGCTACGCCCCGGGCATCGAGACGACGACCGGGCCACTCGGCCAGGGCATCTCCACGGCCGTCGGCATTGCGCTGGCCGAGCGCATGCTCGCCGCGCGCTTCAACCGCGAGGGTTATGACGTCGTCGACCACTACACCTATTCGATCGCTTCCGACGGCGATCTCATGGAAGGCGTCTCGGCCGAAGCGTCTTCTCTGGCAGGGCACCTGGGGCTCGGCCGGCTGATCGCCTTCTACGACCAAAATCACATCACGATCGAGGGCGACACCGACCTCGCCTTTTCCGAAGATGTGGGCAAGCGCTACGAGGCCTACGGCTGGCACGTTGTGAACCTCGGCGAGGACATCGGCCTCGACAGCCTCGAGCGCGCGGTGACCGAAGCCAAGGGTGTCAGCGACAAGCCGTCGCTGATCATCATCCGCACGCACATCGCTCCCGGCTCGCCGAACAAGCAAGACACGCACGGCGCGCACGGATCTCCGCTCGGCGAGGAAGAGATCAAGCTCACCAAGCAGGCCTACAAGTGGCCCAGCGAAGAGCCGTTCTTCATCCCCGACGAGGCGCTTGCTCACTTCCGCCGCTGCGTCGAGCGCGGCCGCAGCCTTGAAGCCGATTGGCAGCAGCGCTTCGAGGCTTACCGCTCTGCGCACCCTGAGCTTGCGGCGGAGTTCGACCGCATCCAGGCGGCCGAGCTTCCGGAGGGCTGGGACGTCGACGTGCCGACCATGCAAGCCGACGCCAAGCCGGTGGCCACGCGCAAGGCGTCGGAGTCGGCGATCCAGTGGGTGGCGAGCAAGCTGCCCGAGCTCGTCGGCGGTTCTGCCGACCTGGCACCTTCCACCCTCACCGTGATCGAAGGCGGCGGCGACGTGCAAGCTGGCGACTACGCCGGCCGGAATCTGCACTTCGGCATCCGCGAGCACGGCATGGGCGCCGTGGTCAACGGCTTGTCGATATCGGGGCTGCGCGCTTTCGGGGCGACATTCTTCGTTTTCAGCGACTACATGAAGGGCGCCATGCGGATCGCCGCCCAGGCGCACTTGGGAGCGATCTACGTCTTCACCCACGACTCGATTGGTTTGGGCGAAGACGGTCCGACGCACCAGCCGATCGAACAGTTCGCGTCTTTGCGCGCCACGCCGAACCTTTACCTCGTGCGCCCGGCCGACTTCAACGAGACCGCGCTCACCTGGCGTTTCGCGCTGACTCAGAAGACCGCGCCGACGGCCATGGCGCTGTCGCGGCAGAATTTGCCGGTGCTCGACCCCGCCGCTGTACCGCGGGATGCGATCGAGCGCGGCGCCTACGTGCTGCGCGAATCCGACGGTGGCGATCCCGACGTCATCTTGATCGGCACAGGCTCGGAAGTCTCGATCTGCGCCGAAGCGTTTGACTTGCTCGAAGCTGACGGGACAAAAGTGAGGCTCGTCTCGATGCCGTGCATGGAGCGCTTCGCCGAGCAGGACGAGACCTACCGCGACGAAGTGCTCCCGCCTTCCGTGCGGGCGCGCGTGTCGGTTGAAGCGGCCAGCGATTTCGGCTGGGCCAAGTGGGTAGGAGAAGAGGGCGAGTCGGTGGCCATCCCATCGTTCGGTGCTTCTGGCCCCTACAAGGCTTTGTATGAGCACTTCGGCTTCACCGCCGACAACGTCGCCGAGCGCGCACGCGCCGTGATCGGACGTCTGGCCGGCAACGCGCGATGAAATCTTTCAGACAGGAGCTCTCATGAGCGTTGCAGCAGTCAACGAACGCCTCACGGCCCTGACGGCGGCCGGGACGAGCGTGTGGCTCGATCAGCTTCGTCGCGGCATGATCAACGACGGAGAGCTCGCGCGGATGGTGGAGCAGGACTGCCTACGCGGCGTCACGTCGAATCCGGCGATCTTCGAGAAAGCCATTCTCGGGTCCTCCGATTACGACGAGGGCATGATCGAACTCGTTCACGAGAATCTGAGCGCGGACGAGATGTACCGGCGGATCGCGGTCGAAGACGTGCGCAACGCTTGCGACGTGCTCCGTGGCGTCTACGACGAGACGGACGCCGTCGACGGCTATGTGTCGCTCGAAGTCGCGCCGAACCTCGCGCACGACACGCAGGGAACCATCGACGAGGCAATGACGTTCTGGCGCCAAGTGGACCGCCCCAACCTGATGATCAAGGTGCCGGGAACCGACGCGGGGATTCCAGCGATCGAGACGCTCCTGCGCCAGGGACTCAACATCAACGTCACGCTTTTGTTCGCCGTCTCGCAGTACGAGAAGGTGATGGAGGCGTTCATCCGAGCGATGGAAGGCCGCCTTGAAGACGGTGAGCCGCTTGACCGCCATTCGGTGGCGTCGTTCTTCGTCTCGCGCGTAGACACCGAAGTCGACAAGCGCTTGGAAGCGATGGGCAACACGGAGCTCAACGGCATCGCTGGGCTCGCCAACGCCCGCGCCGCCTACCAAGCCTTCAAGAACATTTTCTTCGGCGAGCGCTTCGCCAACCTCCGTGAAGCGGGATGCCCACTACAGCGCCCGCTGTGGGCCTCCACCGGTGTCAAGAACCCCGCGTACCCCGAGACGATGTACGTCTACGAACTGGTCGCGCCGCACACGGTCAACACCATGCCGCTGAACACCCTGATCGCCGCCGGCCAAGAAGGCGAAGTCAAGGGAGCAACCGCCGACCAGGATCCGAGCAAGGATCTACGCCGGCTCGCGGACGCCGGCATCGACCTCGACGACGTTACGGCGAAGCTGCTGCGTGACGGCATCGAGGCCTTCGTCAAGCCGATGGACAAGTTGATCGACGGCATTGAAGTCAAGCGCGAGCAACTGACCACCGGGCGGCCGACCGGGATCGACGCCGATCTACCGGCCGACTTCGAAAAGCCGGTTGCCGACCGCGTCAAGCGCGCCGCCGAGGAAGACGTTGTCGAGCGCATCTGGCGGCGCGACGGCACCCTCTGGGCGCCCGAGGGGACGCCGGAAGTCACCGATCGGCTGGGCTGGCTTTCCGTAGTGGAGAAGATGTCCGGCGAAGCCGAGTCGCTCGAGCAGTTCGTCGGCCAGGTGCGCCAAGACGGCATCACCGAAGTTGTCCTGCTCGGCATGGGTGGCTCGAGCCTGGCGCCGGAAGTGTTCCGGCTCTCGATGGCGGGCCAGAGCGGCGGCTTCAAGCTGCAAGTACTCGACTCGACGCATCCGGATCAGGTGCTGGCAGTGGAGCAGTCGATCGATCCGGCCAAGACCCTGTTTCTGCTTTCGACCAAGTCGGGCGGGACGATTGAGACGCTGTCGCTGTTCAAGCACTTCCACGCGATCCAGTCCGATGGCGCGCATTGGGTGGCGATCTCTGACCCCGGTTCCTCTTTGCTCGACCTCGCGGCCGAGCACTCCTTCCGCCGGACGTTCGAGAACGACCCTGAAATCGGCGGGCGCTATTCCGCGCTGTCGTACTTCGGGTTGGTGCCGGCCGCTCTACTCGGCGTAGACGTCGGCAAAGTGCTGGAAGCGGCGAAAGTCGGCGTGCAGACGTGTGAGCCGGCGAGTTCGGTCGACGCCAACACCGGCTTGTGGCTGGGTTGCGCGCTCGGTGAGCTGGCCTTGCAGGGCTGCGACAAGCTGACGTGGGTCGTGGATGCCCCACTCAGCTCGTTCGGATTGTGGGCGGAGCAGCTGGTAGCGGAGTCGACGGGCAAGAACGGCCAGGGGATCCTGCCGATCGCCGACGAGCCGCTGGCCGATGCGAGCGCGTACGGCAAGGATCGCGTGTTCTTGCACCTGCGTAACGCCGAGCAGCCGGACGAAGCCACCGACGCGGCTTTCAAGCAGCTCGCGAAGGCCGGTCACGCCACCATCGCGCTGCACTACGAGGGCGCGACGGACCTCGGGCGCCTGTTCTTCTTGAGCGAGTTCGCCACCGCCGTCGCCGGCTGGGCGCTGGGCATCAACCCGTTCGACCAGCCCAACGTCCAGGAAGCCAAGGACAACACGCGGCGGGTGCTCGACGAGGGCGCCGCCAACAGCCAAGACGGCGATGCCGCGGCGATGCTGGCCGCGCTGCAATCGCCCGGCTACCTAGCGGTCCTGGGCTACCTCCCGTATGCCGAAGAAGTCGACTCGGCCATCGCCAACCTCCGGGAAGCCGTGGTAGCGAAGAAGGGGGCGGCGACGACTTTCGGGTACGGGCCGCGCTACCTGCACTCGACCGGCCAGCTGCACAAGGGCGGGCCCGCGAGCGGCAGCTTCTTGCTGCTGGTCGACGATTCGACTCAGGACGCCGAGATTCCCGGCGAGTCCTACGGCTTCCGCCGGCTGATGGAGGCACAATCCGCGGGCGACCTCGAGACGCTGCGCGCGCACGATCTCAAGGCCGTGCGGGTACGGGTTCCGGCGGAAAAGCCGGCTTCGGCCATCGACGCTCTGCGCGAAACCCTGTAGTGGGCAATCCAGACCGCCCCGCGGACACGACTTCCAGGAGAAAGCACTAGATGCAGATCGGTTTCGTCGGATTGGGCCGCATGGGCGGCAACATGGTCCACCGCATCCGGCGTGATTCGGATCACGAGGTCATTGCCTTCGACTTCAATGCCGAAGCGGTGTCACGCGCGCAGGAGCACGGCGCTGCCGGCGCCGGGTCACTGCAAGAGCTCGTCGGGCAGTTGCAAGCGCCACGGACCGTGTGGGTGATGGTCCCGGCCGGCGACCCGACGCAGCAGACGGTCGACGCTCTAGCCGACTTGCTCGAGCCGGGCGACTTGATCGTCGACGGCGGCAACACCAACTGGCACGACGATCAGCGCCGTGCCGGCGCCTTGGCTGAGCGCGGGCTGCATTACGTCGACGTAGGTACGAGCGGCGGCGTTTGGGGCTTGCAGGAGGGCTACTGCATGATGGTCGGCGGTCCACATGAGGGCGTCGACCGACTGGCGCCGATCCTCGACGTGCTGGCCCCGCCGGACGGCTGGCGCCACTTCGGTGACGCGGGCGCCGGTCACTTCGTGAAGATGGTCCACAACGGTGTGGAATACGGGATGATGCAGGCCTACGCCGAGGGCTTCGAGCTGATGCACAAGGCGCCGTTCGACATCCAGCTCAAGGAAGTCGCGGGCTTGTGGAATCGCGGCTCCGTCGTGCGTTCCTGGTTGTGCGAGCTGGCCGAGCGTGCGTTCGAGGAGGAAGGCAACGACCTCCAGCACATCGGAGCCCACGTGTCCGATTCCGGGGAAGGCCGCTGGACGATCATCGATTCGATCGACCACGACGTGCCGACGCCGGTCATCACTGCCGCCCTCTACGCCCGCTTTTACTCCCGCGGAGAGGGCGAATACAACAACAAGGTGCTCGCCGCGCTGCGCAACCAGTTCGGCGGCCACGAGGTCAAGAGGATGCCGTGATGGCAGTCGCTGTGGAGTCGCTCACCGAAGTCAATCCGCTCGCGCTGGGGCTGGAGCGCGGTCCCGTCCCGCCGACCACGCTGACGATCTTCGGGGCGTCGGGCGACCTGGCCCGGCGCAAGCTTCTGCCGGCGCTCTACAACCTCGCCCACGACGGCGCGCTGCCTGCTCGCTTCAACCTCGTAGGCATCTCGCGGGCCGAGATGAGCGACGACGAGTACCGCCGGTTCGCGCGCGAGGCGATCGTCTCCTTCTCGCGCCGGCCACCGGACACCCAAGTCCTGGAGGGCCTGCTGACGAGGCTGCGATACGTGGCCTTCGGCTTCGACGAGCAGGAGGGCTACGGCCGGCTTGACGGGGTGATCTCCGAGCTCGACGCCGAAGCGGGCCTGCCGCTCAACCGCGTCTACTACCTCTCGACCGCGCCGGCGTTCTTCGGGGTGATCATGGAGCGGCTGAAGGCCGCGGGCATGAATCATCACCGCGAGACCGATGTCCGCATCATCATCGAGAAGCCGTTCGGCAGCGACTTGGCTTCCGCGCGGGCGCTGCAGGCCATCGTCTCGACGTCGTTCCGCGAGCGCCAGGTTTTCCGCATCGACCATTACCTGGGCAAGGAGACGGTTCAGAACGTCCTTGCCTTCCGCTTCGCGAACTACTTGTTCGAGCCGGTCTGGAATCGCAACTACATCGATCACGTCCAGATCACGGCGGCTGAAGATCTCGGAATCGGCACACGCGCCGGCTATTACGACTCGTCCGGCGCCCTCCGCGACCTCGTGCAAAACCACATGCTCCAGCTTCTGACCCTGCTGTGCATGGAGCCGCCGGCCAGTTTCGACGCCGACAAGGTACGTGACGAAAAGGTCAAGGTGCTTGAAGCCATCCGGCCGTTCCGGCCTGAGGAAGTGGCTCTGAACACCGTCCGGGGCCGGTACACCGACGGTGTGATCGGCGGTGAGCGAGTTCCCGGCTACCTCGACGAGGATGGCGTTCCCGAGCACTCCGGCACCGAGACATACGCGGCCTTGCGCCTGGAAGTCCACAACTGGCGCTGGGCAGGCGTGCCGATCTTCCTGCGGACGGGCAAGCGGCTGGCGCGCAAGGTCACCGAGATCGCGGTGACGCTGAAGCCCGTGCCGCACATGGCGTTCCAGAACGCCGATTCGGCGGGCGTGCAGCCGAACCAGCTCGTGCTCACGGTGCAGCCCAACGAGGGTGTGTCGATCTCGCTGGGCGCCAAAGTGCCGGGGACGCGGATGAGTATTCGGCCCGTCAACATGGAGTTTCTCTACGGCACGACGTTCCTTTCCGAGTCGCCCGAAGCCTACGAGCGGTTGATCACCGACGCCATGCGCGGCGACGCCACGCTCTTCACGCGCAACGACGAGGTCGACGCGCAATGGTCGATCATCGATCCGATCCTCGCCGCTTGGCGGGCGTCTGAAGTGAATCCCGCGCCGTACGAGGCGGGTTCCGAGGGTCCGGAAGAAGCCCAAGGGCTACTGGGCGCGGGCCGTCACTGGCGCACGCTCTGATGGACGACGATCGCTGGTACGCCGTTAACACCACGCCGGCCGACGTCGAGTCGGCCCTGCGCGAGTTGCAGTTCGCGCGTGCCAGGCGCAGCCCGGGCTTCGTCCCGGCACGTGTGCTCAACCTGGTGGCGATCGTCGATGCCGAGTTCAGCGGCGAGGTCGAGAACCGGCTGGAGCGCCTGCGCGCAGCGCATCCGTCGCGCCTGATCCTCTGCAAGGTCGCTGAGGAACAAGAGGGACTCGATGCCACGGCTTCGATCGGCTCCACGATGGGCGAACCGTCCGGTGACCGTATTGCGGTGGGACGCGAGAAGATCGAGTTAACGCTGGCACCGCGGCACGCGGCCGCACTTGACACGATCGTGGGACGGTTGCTGATCGGCGATGTGCCGACCGTCGTGTGGGCGCCGCATCGTCACGCAGATGGACTGGATTCCCTCAGGCGCCATGCCCAAGTGGTGCTGCTGGACTCCCAAGACGAGCCGGACCCCTACGACGCCATGGAGCGCGCACGATCGCTGTCTGAACACATGCGCGTCGTCGACCTCGCTTGGCTGCGCTCGGCCCCGTGGCGCGAACGCGTCGCCGCGACCTTCGATCCCCCGCGCTTGCGTGGCGACTTGCGTTCGATCACCGCCGTCACCGTGCGCCACCGCGAGGACTCCGCGGCCGCCGGCCTGCTTTTCTGCGGTTGGATGGCTTCACGGCTCGAGTGGCGCCCCTTGTCCCTCACTCGCACCGGTGTGGATCGGGTCGGGCGCTTGCGCGCACGCCGCGGCGAAGTGGCGGTGCGGCTGCAATCCGTCGACATGCAGTCGCCGGGGCTCGGCGGCGTGACGATCGAGACGGCAGCCGGCGAATCGGTGTCATTTGACCGAGGGCCGGGCGGTTTGCGCTCTCATCGCCGTGAGCGCGACGGTCGCGAGCAGACTTGGACGGTGTTCGGCGCCTCCCGTGGGGAAGCGGGGATCCTCGCCGACGGCGTGAGGATCGCCTTGTCGCCGGGATCTATCTACGAGCCGGCGCTGCGCGCCGCTCATGCGATGGTGGCATGACCGATATACGAGTTGTGGATGATCCTGCCGCCTTCGTGGCTCGGCTGCTCAACGAGGCCGCGGCCGCCGGTCGGCACATTGTCCTGACCGGCGGTTCGACGCCGAAGCTCGCCTATGAGATCGCGGCGTCGTCGCAACCGGATTGGAGCAAGGCGACCGTGTGGTGGGGGGACGAGCGCTGTGTCGCGCCCACGGATGAGCGCTCGAACTACGGCATGGCAGCCGCTGCGCTGCTCGACCGCCTACCGCAGGAGCGTCGCCCGCGGATCATGCGCATGGAAGGCGAAAAGGGACCGCAAGCCGGAGCGGACGCGTACGAGACTCAAGTGATGCAAGCGCTCGGCAGCCAACCGCGCTTCGATCTCCTGCTGCTGGGCTTGGGCGGCGACGGGCACATGGCTTCCGTGTTTCCGGGCAAGTCGGCATTGCAAGAGCGCGAGCGCATCGTCGTCGGCGTGCCGGAAGCCGGCTTGGAGCCGTTCGTGCCGCGAATCACTTTGACCGTGCCGGCGATCAACGCAGCGGAGCGAATCGTCTTCTTGGTCACGGGCGCCGACAAGGCTCCCGCCGTGGCGAAGGCGTTCGGATCGGCCCAAGAAGCCATCGTGCCCGCCGGGCTGTCGCGCGATCCGCTGGTGGTCCTCGATGCGGCGGCGGCCGCCGAGCTCACCTGATGGGGTCTCCCCAATCGATCGGGATCGACATCGGCGGGACGAAAGTCGCGATCGCCGCGCTTCAAGACGCCAAGCTGAGCGAGCCCCTGGCCGAGCCGACGGCGCTTTCCAGCTCAGAGGAGCTGATCGAGCAGATCGTGCGGCTGGTCGGCGACGTCCGTACCGCAGACACTCGCGCCATCGGACTCGGAGTTCCGTCGGTAATCGACTTTGCGACGGGTCGTATCCGCAACAGCGTCAACATCCCGCTGGTTGATGTTCCGCTGCGCACGCTACTCAGCGAGCGTCTCGGGCTGCCGGTCTACGTCGACAACGACGCCAATTGCGCGGCCCTGGCGGAAGCCCATGAAGGCGGCCGGGTGTCCTCGATCAACTTGGTGATGATCACCGTCGGAACCGGTATCGGCGGTGGGATAGTGCTCAACGGCCGTGTCTTCCGCGGTGCCACCGGCGCCGCTCCAGAGCTGGGTCACATCACCATCGGCCTCGACTTGGCGTCAGGAGCGCCCGAGCTTGCGGGCTGGCCGCGTCCGGGGACGTTTGAGGCGCTGGCCTCCGGAACGGCGCTCGACGAGCTGGCAGAAGCGGCTGCTCGTACCAACCCCGATTCACCGTTGGGCCGCTTGCTCAGCGCGGAGGGCAAAGTGACTGGTCGCGATGCTGTCACGGCGGCCGCGGCAGGAGATCCTGTTGCCCTTGAGGTGGTGACGATCCACGGTCAGCGTCTGGGCGTCGGTATCGCCAACGTCATCAACCTGTTCGATCCGCTGGAAGTCGTGATCGGCGGAGGAGCGTCCGCCGCCGGCGAGCTATTGCTAGGGCCGGCGCGCGAGACGGCAGCGCGCTACACGCTGGCCGGCGTTGGAACGCTCACCTCGATTCGTGTGGCGCGTCACGGCGCCCAAGCCGGCGTCCTCGGTGCTGCGCTGATGGCCGCCCAAGAGGAGGGATTGACTTGAGAATCGCTTGTGCGGTCGATCACGCCGGATTCACGCTCAAAGCGCTCGCGCTCGACGTCATCCGCAAGGAAGGACACGAGCCTGTCGACCTCGGTACGCACGACACCACGCCGGTCGACTACCCCGACACGGCGCGTGCCGCCGCCACCGCCATCCGCGAAGGTCGAGCCGACCGCGCGTTGATTATCTGCGGGTCCGGGGCGGGCGTCGCCGTGGCGGCGTGCAAGTTCCCCGGCATCCGGGCGGCCGTCGCCCACGACACCTATACGGCCCACCAGGCGGTGGAGCACGACGACGTCAACGTGTTGTGCCTGGGGGGGCGTGTCGTCGGCCCGGCTTACGCGGAAGAGATCATGCGCGCATTTCTGTGTGCGCGCTTCTCAGGAGCCGATCGTCACATCCGCCGGTTGGCGAAGATGAACGCCATCGAAGCGGAATTCTCGAGTTGACGGCGTGTCGTCGGACGTGAGTCGCACGTGATCGGCGACCCGTTCTTCATCTGCGGCAACGACCGGTCGGGAACGACGATGCTCCGGCTGATCCTCGACAACGGACCTGAGGTCGCGATCCCGCCGGAGTCGATGTTCCTGACTGACTTCGACGCAAACGAGGTGCCCGGCCCCCAGATGATGGAGCGGGTATGGACTCACCCCAAAGTCAAGTTGTGGGACCTCGGAGGTGGTCCGCCGGCCTTACCCGCCGGACTTGATGCCCAAGAGGCGCGGCGGTTCATCTTCGCGGCGCCGTTTTGGGCGTACGCCGTCAAGCACGGCAAGCCACGGTGGGGTGACAAGACGCCGCACTACGTTCACCATGTCGACCGGTTGCTGGACATCTGGCCACAGGCCCGCTTTGTCGTGCTCGTCCGCGACGGTCGCGATGTTGCGCTATCGCTCAAGAAGATGCCCTTCGGTCCCAACAACGCCTGGGCGGCGGCCCAGTGGTGGGCGCGCGGAATCCGCGCCGGTCAAGCGGCGGCGCAAGCCCATCCGGCGCAAGTCAAGCAATTTCGTTACGAGGATCTCGTCGAGGACCCGGAGCGCGGAGTGCGATCTGTCTGCGAGTTTCTCGGCCTGCGCTTCGATCCGCGGATGCTGGCGCTCGAAGCGGCAGATCCCGCGAAGATCGTGCCCGATCAGCGATCGTGGTTCCCGGGCCTCTTCGACGGAGTGCATCACCGCGCAGCCGGGCGCTGGCGTCACGACATGACCCCGCGAGACCAGGCCATCTTCGCCTCTTTGGCTGACGCGGAGCTACAGGAGCTCGGATACGAGGTGACGCCAACGAGGGCTCCCTCGCTGTCAGATCGGCAGGTGCGCCGCCTGCACCTGCACAACGAGTTCATGCGCAACGTCAACTTCCTGAAGTTGCGGCTGGTGCAAGAGCGTGGCCGCGAGTTCCGCTTCGCCTTGCAGCGGCGTCTGCAAGACAGCACTCGGCGCTCAGCGAAATAACCGGCCCAGTTGCCGCCCTTTGCCACTGGACTCCCGCTCAGCGCCCCATCGCGCGAACATGCCGGCAGGGGGTCCTTCAACGGAGCTCAACGCGCGGCGCGGTAGGCGGGGAAGAAGTTCTTCCAGTCGACGGCTGCGGTACCGCTGAGGCGCCGGTAGGCATCGGGGTCGTGAACTGCCTTGCCGATGAAGCAGTCCACCGCTCCATCGGGGTCGAAGCGCTGCTTGAAGGTGAAGAGCGAGTCTTCGGCGGCGCCGACGCCGCCGCCGAGATGAAGACTGGCGAAGCCGTTCTCTTGACCCCAACGCGCGAGGGTCAGGAGCGCGAGCTGGCTCGCGCCAGCGCGTCTTCCTTCGTCGCTGTTGGCTCCTAGGTGGTAGTGCAGCCAGGGTGCGCGCCCAAAGCCCAGCACACTCGCCCCCAAGCTTCCTTCGTGGCGGACATCGACGCGCACAAGCGAGACGCGGGCAGCCAGCGCCTTCCAATAGGAGGAGGCAAACAGGTAGAACGACGATGCCCCGGCGCGGCGCATCGTCTGCTCATAGAGGCCTACGAATTCGCTCAAGTCGCCGGGTTGCACCGAGACGGTTGCCTCGTAGCCCTCTTGCGCTGCTCTGCGTGCGAGTCGGCGGTGGTGCTTGTGCATCCCTTCGAACAAGTCACGCCCGCCAAGGCGCCAAGCGATGGTAGGGCCGAGTCGGCTGACGTGAAAGCCGGCTTCGCGGGCCACGGCCTCGTTGCCGAGGAGCGGCTGAAAGACCGCGAAGGTGGAGACGATCCCGCGCGAGCGGCACCATGCTGCGTATGCCTCGCCGAAGGCGTGCGGATCTGCCCCGAGGGCGACCGGACCGCCGTATCCGTACGGCGTGACCACGTCGGCGGGATCCGATCTGACGATGCAGGGAAACACGAGGTGGCCCCGCTCGCTCTTAAGATGGAGAAAGACCGGTTCTCCGTTGGCCAGCTGAGCCGAGGCTTCGAGGTACCCGCCCGAGTAGTACGTGTCGGTAAGTCCCAGACGGTCGAGCAGATCGTCCCAGGAGCCGGGGTCGACCTCGGTAAGTGGCACGCGGGCGGAGACTAGGGGACTTGTCAATCCGGCGGCCGTAGCCCAATCTCTCGTGGTGCGCCTATCGCGATCCACGGTCGCGCAGATCGCCCTTGTCGGCGTCGCGGCAGTGTGGGGCGCGACGTTCGTGATGGTGCAAGACGCGGTGGCGGTGCTGCCGGTGCTGTCGTTTCTCGCCTACCGCTTCCTGGCGGCTGCGGCGATCGTGGCGGTGCCGTTTCGTCGCGAGGTGAAGGCGCTCGGGGCGGCGGGTTGGCGTGCCGGGCTCTTGATGGCACTGTTTCTCACCGCGGGCTACGTCCTACAGACCGTCGCGCTGCTGCACACGACCGCCGCCAATGCCGGCTTCATCACCGGCCTTTTCGTGATTCTCACACCGATGCTCGCGGCGGCGCTGCTGCATCGCGCCGTCGACAGAGCGACGTGGACCGGCGCCGTCGTCTCCGCTGTCGGGCTCGCGCTCTTAGCCGGAGTCGGCTCGAACTGGCATCCACTGGGAGACGCGCTGGCGCTCGGGTGTGCCGTCGCCTTTGCGGCGCATATCCTCGCCACCGACGCCGGCGTACGTCATTACCCCGTCGGAGGATTATTGGTAGTGCAGCTAGGAGCGTGCGGCCTTGTCTGCCTGCTGGGGGCCATCTTCACCGGCCATTTCGAGTTTCCCCGCGGAGCGACGGTGTGGAGCGCATTGTTGGTCACGGCCGTGCTCGCCAGCGCAGCAGGATTCTGGGTGCAGAGCTACGCCCAGCGCCATGCGCCGCCGGCACGCACAGCGCTGATCCTCGCTTCAGAGCCCGCGTTCGCTGGCTTGTTCGCCGTAACGCTGCAAGGCGACCGCTTGTCGCTGTTGAGCTGGATCGGCGCGCTGATGATCCTTACCGCCATCCTCGTGGTTGAGTTGCTGCCGCTGCTGCGCGCGCAGGCGTCGCAGCCGTAGGGTCAGCGCTCACCTGGTACGCGCGCCCGCGAGGTCTGTCGCGTACCGCTGCATCTGCCTAGGCCTTCATCGCGCTCCGCTTAGCCGTTCCGGCACACATTGGTGCGGGGTCCGCTCGGCCTTACTCCCAGCGGAAGCCACGGACCGCCGGAACGGCGGCGAGCACGCCCCACGCGAGCACGACCAGAAGCGCGCCCCAGTGCTGCGCCAGCCCGCCTGTGCCCACCATGGCCGCCGACAACCCGTCGACCAGGTGGGTGAGGGGCAGGACTTGGGCGACGTCGGACACGACGGCCGGCGCGCGCGCCTCGTCGTAGAAGACACCCGATACGCCGACAACCGGCAGGAAGATTGCGTTGACCCACGCCGGCGCGGACTCCACATTCGGAATCAGATGCGCGAGCGCCACGCCTAACGCCGCAAAGCAGAAGGCTCCTGCACCGACGAACACAGCCAGCGTCACCCAATCGCGCGGCCAAGGCAGGCCGAAGATGAATTTGCCCGCGGCCGAGACGACCAGCACTTGGATGACGGTGTTCGTCAGGGAGTGCGCACCCAAGGCGGCGAGGTAAGCCGACGGCGGTAGCGGCGTGCCGCGCATTCGCTTGAGGATGCCGCGCTCGCGCAGCGACACGACGTTGTGGGCGAGGGCATTGAACGTCGTCGTCATCACGCTCATGCCGGCGATTCCTGGGATCAGGATCTCGAGTTGCTCGCGGTTTCCGGCGAAGACCGCGCCGAAGAGGGCGAGGAAGAGGAGCGGAAGCCCGGCGTTGAAGAACGCCGCCGTCGGGTTGCGCCAGAACATCTGGCGCTCCAGGCGGTATTGACGCCAAGTCACAAGCCACCAAGACGGTCGCTTGCTGACCACGGCGCGCGACACCTCTGCGTGCGGACGCTCCAAGGCCTGCTCGCTCATGGCCGCACCGCCCAACCTGTCCGCAGCGCCATCCGCTTGCTCACGCCGGCACCGCTTCTTCCGTGGTCAAACCGAGGTAGACGTCTTCAAGCGTGGGACGCGTGACGCTCAGTCCATCCAACCGCTGACCGCGGCTGAGGGCTTCGGCGGTCACCCGGTGAAGAAGCTCGGTGGGGTCCTCGGTTTCTTGCTCGTAGTGGGTGCCTTCCAGCCGGTAGGCGACGCGGTAACTAGCGGCTCCTGCGCCCAGCTCGGCGGGAGCGCCCTCCGCGACCAGCCGACCGTCCTTGATGATTGCGACGCGGTCGGCGAGCGCTTGCGCCTCGTCCAGGTAGTGAGTGGTCAGCAAAACGGTCTTGCCCAGGGCACGCAGATCTCGGATCGTCGCCCACGCTGCGCGCCGCGCGGCGGGATCGAAGCCGGTGGTCGGCTCATCCAAGAACAGCACTTCAGGATCACCGACAAGCGCCAGCGCGAGGTCGAGCCGCCGGCTCTGACCGCCCGACAGGGTCCCCGAGCGCTGTTCACGCGCGTCGGTGAGCCCGACCAGCGCAATGACCTCGTCGACGTCACGCGGCGCGGCATGCAAACCAGCCCAGTGAGAAACGGCTTCAGTCACGGTCAAGTGCGGGTAGAGCCCGCACTGCTGCAGCACGATTCCGATGCGCGCTAGCAGCTCCGGCGCGCGCTTTCCGGGATCGGATCCGAGCACTTGCACGTGGCCCGACGTGCGCCGCCGGTGACCCTCGAGGATTTCCACGGTCGTCGTCTTGCCTGCTCCGTTCGGGCCTAGCAACCCGTAGACCTCGCCGCGAGAAACCGTGAACGACAGGCCGCGGACCGCCTCGTGCGGCCCGTAGGACTTCCGTAAGTCCGCCACTTCTATGACCGCACGGCCGGATGCCACCACCCCCATCATGGCAACATTGCTCGCTGTCCTATGGTCTGCGCTTGCATCGACATCGGCTCCAACACGACGCGGCTGCTCGTTGCCGACGTACATGACGGCCGTCTGGCTGCATTGGCGCAGCGCCGGACGTTCACTCGCCTTGGCAGCGAGATCCGACGCGACGGTCAGATCGGCGCGACCAAGGCCGCGGAAGTGGTTGCCATCGTTTCCGAGTACCTCGCCGAAGCGCACGGATTGGGTGCGCGATCGCCGCGCGTCATCGGCACCGCGGCGATGCGGGCGGCCGCCAACCGTGACGACGTCCTTGATCTGCTCGAACGAGCCACCGGCGTTCGCCCCGACGTATTGGACGGCGAGCAAGAGGCGCGGCTCGCCTTTCTCGGGGCCAGCAAGACGCTTCGTGACCCGCCCGACACGAAGATCGCCGTCGTAGACGTCGGTGGCGGCTCTTCGGAAGTCGCGGTGGGCACGGTCGCCGACGGCATGGAGTGGTCGGTATCGCTGCCCATTGGATCGAGCGCGCTGGCCGACACGCATTGCCGTTGCGACCCGGTTTCCGAGCACGAGCTCGTGGAGATGCGCGCACACGCTGAGCGCGTCTTCGATGGCTTGCGCGCGCCGGAAGCCGAGCAGGCGATAGCCGTCGGCGGCAGCGCCACATCGCTGTGCCGGCTTGTTGGCCCTGTGCTCGACGTCCAGAGCATGCGGGTGGCACTGGCCAAGCTCTGCGAGCACTCCGCCGCGGAAGTGGCCCGCCGTTTTGATCTCGACCCGCAAAGGGTGCTGCTGCTACCGGCGGGGCTTGTCGTGCTCGAAGCGGCCGCCATGCGCGTCGGCTGTCCTTTGCGAATCGGCGAGGGCGGCGTCCGCGAAGGGGTCTGCCTCCAGATCGCCGCAATTTGAAGCCGCTTGGAATCGCCGGCCCAGTCATCGCTCGCATCACGACCGATCCGTGGTTGTCTGCACCTGCGGGCTCCCCGGACTCCGAACCGCTAGGTTGGCCGCGCGCGGGACTCGGAAACCGCTAGGTTCGCCGCGCGCGGGGTAGTTTCACAGCAGATGGCCAAAGCGCAAGAAATCGACATTGATGCGAACGAGGAGTTCGCCGCGGCAGCCGCCCACATCGTCCGGGTGCGCGCCCGCGAGGTCTTCGAGCACTCCGAGGGCGTCCTCGACGCCAGCGACATCGAGCGCGTCCACGCCATGCGCGTAGCCACCCGCCGCCTGCGAGCAGTTCTGGAGTTGTTCGCCGTCTGCTTTCCCGCGCGGGCCTACAAGGAAGTCCTGCGTGACGTCAAGGGTCTTGCCGACGCCCTCGGCGAGCGCCGGGATCCCGACGTGCAGCTGGCCGCGCTGGAGGCGGTTCGCGCCGACATCGATCCCGCGCACCGCCCGGGAATTCAAACGGTCATGGACCGCGTGCGGCGTCAGCAGGCCGCTGGTAACGACTTGCTACGGCGAGCGCTCGAGCAAGCAGAGCGCTCGCTGCTGGCGCAGCGGCTCGACGAGCTGGCCGACGCGGCCGTCGAGGACCCGGCATGAAGGCGCGCAAAGTCAAGGGCCTGGACCCGCGCGCGTCTGTCGCCGACAATTTCGAGCGCGTCGTGCGCACGCGGACGATCGAGCTGCTCAGCTTCATGCCGGCGGCCGCGGATGCCAACAACGTCACCGTCCTCCACGACATGCGCATCGCTGCCAAGCGCCTGCGCTACATCCTCGAAGTCGCTCACCCTTGCTTCGGGCCCTACGCGGGCGCCGCGGTCAAGCGCATCAAGGAGCTACAAGATTTGCTGGGCGACATCCACGATTGCGACGTCGGAGCCGAGCGCCTGCAAGATCATCTCGACGACTTGATCTCTGAAGACGCGCTGGCCCTGGCGCTGGCGGGCGAAGGACTCGAAGATCTACGTCCCGAGGCTCTGAGGGTGGCCCGCCACGGCAAGGCCTACGGGGGCGTGGCCGCGCTGCTGGTGCACACCCGCGCTCGTCGGCGCGTCCTCTTCGCCCGCTTCGAGCGCTCCTGGATTGAGCTCGAGCGGGAGGGTTTCGCCGCCCGGCTCGAGTTCGCAATCGGTGAGCGTCCGGCGCGCGAAACAGACGGCGACAGCTCGGCTTCAGGCCGCGGCGTGGCAAGCGCGGGTGAAAGCGGCTCGCCGATCGGAGACGGCGGCGCGCTGGCAGCCGACAGCGGCTCTCCCGGGGATGGCCACGGCGCGGTGGCAGGAGACGGCGGCTCGCCGGTAGCTGACGGCACCATTCGGGCCAACGCTGAAGGAGGCGCCGTATGACCGACGTCGTGGTGAACTCTCCCGCATCAACGGAACCGCTTGCCCTCGACGACGCCAGCCTGTTCTTCAACCGCGAGCTGTCGTGGCTGGAGTTCAACTCGCGCGTTCTCGCGCTGGCTGAAGACGACTCCGTCCCGGTGCTCGAGCGCCTGAAGTTCTGCGCGATCTATTCCTCCAACCTCGACGAGTTCTACATGGTCCGGGTCGCGGGCCTGCAGGACCAAGTCGAGGCCGGAGTCAACAGCCCGCTGCAAGATGGCCGTAGCCCGCAAGAGACGATCCACGAGATCCGGCGGATGGTGGGCGAGCAGACCGGCCGTCAAAGCCGCTGCCTCGAGGAGCGGCTGTTGCCGGCGCTCGCCTCCAACGGCATCCGCGTCGTCAAGCTCGACGAACTCGATCCTGAGCGACGCGCTCAGCTCAACGAGCACTTCAACCGCCGGATCTTTCCGGTGTTGACGCCGCTCGCGGTGGGTCCGGGGCGGCCGTTTCCCTACATCTCGAATTTGTCCTTGTCGTTGTGCGCGCTCGTGCGCGACCCGCTCACCGGCGCGGAGTCATTTGCTCGCGTGAAGGTTCCCAAGGAGGGCTTGCCGCGATTTGTCACGGCGGGCGACGACCATACGTTTGTCGCCCTCGAAGATTTGATGGCCGAAAACCTCGATCGGCTGTTCTCCGGCATGGAAGTCATCGACTACGCCATGTTCCGCGTTACGCGAGATGCCGACTTCACGGTCTCCGACGAAGCCGACGACCTACTCAAAGCCGTCGAAACGGAGCTACGGCGCCGGCGCTTCGGCGAAGTCGTGCGCGTCGAAGTGTCTTCGCGCATGAGTCAGCGGTTGCGCGAGCTGATCGCCGAAGCCCTCGACGTCGAGCATGGCGACGTCTTCACGATCTCTGGCCTGCTCGACGCCACGGACCTATGGGAGATCGTGAAGCTGCCCGGCTACGCCGAGCTACGCGATCCGCCCTGGTCGCCGGTCACCCAACCGCGCTTGCAGCCCGAAGAAGGCGACAAGCCCGACGTCATCGGAGCGGTCAGTCGCGGCGACCTGCTCATGCATCACCCCTATGACTCCTTTTCCACGTCGGTGGAGCGGCTCGTCGAGCAGGCGGTGTCCGATCCCGACGTGCTCGCAATCAAGCTCACCGTCTACCGGACCAACGACGACTCACCGCTCGTGCCGAGCCTGATCCGCGCT
Source organism: Actinomycetota bacterium (assembly GCA_016781085.1). Lineage (GTDB taxonomy): Bacteria > Actinomycetota > Thermoleophilia > Solirubrobacterales > Solirubrobacteraceae > LC5-1. The sequence continues at coordinate 36,858 of JADDQZ010000035.1, read as the reverse complement.
GCCGAGCGGGGCAAGCAGGCGGTCTGCCTGGTGGAGCTCAAGGCACGCTTCGACGAACAAGCCAACGTGCAGTGGGCCCGGACGCTCGAGGAAGCCGGTGTGCACGTCGTCTACGGCCTTCCCCAGCTCAAGACGCACGCCAAATGCGTCCTGGTGGTGCGCAAGGAAGGCGACGGCGTCCGCAACTACGTCCACATCGGGACGGGGAACTACAACGCCAAGACGGCGCGGCTCTACACCGACTTCGGGCTGATGAGTTGCGCCGAAGACCTTGGCGCAGACATCGCGGAGATGTTCAACTACTTGACCGGCTTCGCGCGGATGACCAACTTCCGCAGGGTGCTGGTTGCGCCGGATCACCTCCGAGACTCGGTGCTCGAAGAGATCGAGCGCACCATCGCGGCGCATTCTCCGGAGCGCCCCGCTCGCATCCGCTTGAAGATGAACGCGCTGGTCGACGCGCGTTGCATTGGAGCGCTCTATCGCGCTTCGCAAGCGGGCGTGCGCGTCGATCTCAACGTCCGCGGCGCCTGCTGCCTGCGCCCAGGAGTTCCTGGTGTTTCTGAGAACATCCGCGTGGTGTCGATCGTCGGGCGCTTCCTCGAGCACTCGCGGATTTTCTCCTTCGAGCGAGCGGATGACCCGCACGTCTACATCGGTTCCGCCGACTTGATGCCGCGCAATCTCGACACTCGCGTAGAGCTGTTGACGCCGATCGAGGATCCCGAGCTGCGCGCCGAGCTCGCCGACACCCTCGACCGCTGTTTCGCCGACAACACGAACGCGTGGGATCTGCACGAAGACGGCTCCTGGCAACGCCGCCGTCCGGACGGGGACGCGCGCGACGTCCAGCTGGAGATGCTGCGCTGGCATGTCGAGCGCGCGAGCTTGCGCGCCGACGACCATACCCCCCCATCACGGCAGCTTCGCGGCCTGAGCGGCCGGGCCGCTCTCGACTCGCCCTGACCCGCGTGCGACGGGTTGGTAATGCATCGGCGTTGGCCGAGTTACACCACCTGGCCAACGTGAGGAGGCTGGCCGCGCTCGTCCTGGTCACCATCGTTGCTTGGCCATCGGCCGCCGACGCAGGACAGCGCCGCGCGGGCGTCGCTGCGTTGCAAGTGGCGCTTCGTGCTCACAACTTGTACGGCGGCACGATCGACGGAATACGTGGTCCCGGCACACGCGCCGGGGTCATGGAGTTTCAGCGGCGCAAGGGTTTGCTAGCGGACGGGGTAGCCGGGCCGCGCACGCGCCGAGCCCTCGGGCGACGTGGCGGGCCCAGCATCGGCAAGCGGATCATCGCCGCTCCGGCGCGCGGTTGGGACGTTGCCGCTCTGCAGTTCGCTCTGGCCTGGCGCGGCTTTCCGTCCGGCCCCTTCGACGGTGGATTCGGCGAGCGCAGCCGCGCGGCCTTGATTCGCTATCAGCAGTGGGCGGGGCTCACCGCCGACGGTGTCGCTGGTCCGGCGACATGGCGGTCGGTCAGACGCTCGGCGCCGCGTTCGAACCTGCGGTTCGCCCGCCCGAGCGCCGCCCCGATCGGCGACTACTTCGGTCCACGCGGCAATTCCTTTCACACCGGACTGGACTTCACCGGCGGCTACAACGCGCCGGTGCGAGCGGCTGGCCGCGGATGCGTGACCACAGCAAGCTACGTGCCCGGTGGGTACGGACGCCTCGTCGTCATTGCACACCGCGCCGGGATGACCTCTTGGTACGCGCACCTCAACCGCATCCTCGTCAGGCCGGGGCAATGCGTCCGTGCCGGGCGCCGCATCGGCCTCATCGGATCGTCAGGCCGGTCCAGCGGCCCTCACCTGCACTTTGAGCTGCGCTTGCGCGACGCCGTAGTGAATCCGCTGTCGGGCTTGTGAGCTACCAGTGCACGCCGCGCACCACATGCGCCAGCGCGCGCGCTTCGGCTGACACCCGTTCGTCAAGCTCCGGCCCGCCGTCGCCTCGCGCCGCCGGAGAGTCGGGGAAGACCCGGTAGGCAGCGTGCAGCAGCCGGTCCATCGCCTTGGGAGCGAGGGTGTAGGCAACTTCTCCGAACGTCCCGAGCCGGGTGTTGATGCGCTTTGGCTTGGTGCGGATGGCGCGACAGATCAGCTCGGCGGCTTCCTCGGGAGAAATGGCCGGGAAGGCGTCGTAGATCCGTGTCGGCGCGATCATCGGCGTGCGGACGAGCGGCATGTGGATGGTGGAAAACGAGACGCCATCGCCGAGCGTCTCTGAGGAAGCGACTCGCGTCCAGGCGTCGAGCGCCGCTTTCGAAGCCACGTAAGCCGAAAAGCGGGGCGGGTTGAATTGCACGCCGATCGACGACACGTTCACGACATGCCCGCGCCGGCGCGCTCGCATCCCGGGCAGTAGGCCCATGGTCAGCCTCACTGCGCCGAGGTAATTCAGCCGGATCGTGCGCTCGTAATCATGCAAGCGGTCGTAGGAGAGAGCGACGGAGCGCCGGATGGAGCGTCCGGCGTTGTTGACCAGCACGTCGACGTGACTGTGCTCAGCCAAGACCTCGTCGACGAGCTCGTCGATCGCCTCGAAGTCCGACAAGTCGCAGGTGTAGAAATAGGCCTGTCCACCCGCGGCTTCGATTTCCGCGCAGGCCTCGCGGAGCTTGTCTTCCGACCGTGCCACCAGCAGCGGGATGCCGCCGGCGGCGGCGATCTGAAGCGCCGTAGCGCGGCCGATCCCGCTCGAAGCGCCGGTTATGAGGACGTGCTGACCTGCCATCGCTGTCTCCGACGAACCGCGCTGGGCCGAGGCGTCGAGCTCGCGCTCCCAGTAGTCCCAGAGCCTCCAGGCGTAGTCGTCGAGCGGCGGCGGCTCGGGCATGGGGGCTCCGAGCAGCTCGCGCCGCGTCCGCCGAGCGTCGAAGCGAGTCTTCAAGGCGACGTGCGGTAGGACTTCGGGCGCCAGCGACAGCTCGGAGAGGAGCTCTCGCCCGAAGTCACCGACTGCCGGCAACTTGGCTGCCCGTGTCAGCAGGCCGCGCACCAGCCCTCCCGCAGCGCCGGGCTGCAACCGCACGGCCAGCTGCGGAGCGTGCGCCGCGCGCGCGAAGGCGTTGATCACCTCTCCAACCGGTTGGCGACGGTGATCTACGAGGTGAAACACGCGACCGTCGAGCCCCTCGCGATGGACGAGGAAGTCGATCGCACCGGCCACGAAGTCGACCGGAACGAGATTTGTCGCTCCCAGCTCCAGCCCGACGAGGGGAAACCACTGCGGCAGCAGCGAGCGCGTCTTCTGGATGGCTTTGAAGAAGTGGTACGGGCCGTCAGCCTTGTCGATCTCGCCGGTCTCGGAGTGCCCGACGATGATGCTCGGGCGATATATCCGCCACGGCGTCTTTGTCCGGCGCACAAGGCCTTCGGCTTCGAACTTGGTGCGGTGATAGGCGTGCGGGAAGGTCTGCCCTTCGTCGAACATCTCCTCGTCGAAGACGCCTTCGTGGCTGCCCGCGACTGCGACAGAAGAGACGTGATGGAAAGCGCCCGCTCCGAGCTCCTCGCACAACTCAAGTGCGTGGCGCGTGCCGTCGACGTTCGCCGCGTGCAAGTCCGCTTCGGAGCCGCGCAAATCGTAGAGCGCCGCGACGTGGAGGAAGAAGTCGATTCGCCCCTTTAGCGCTTCTCGCTGCTCTGGATGCACTCCGAGCTTCGGCAGTGTGATGTCACCGGCGATGGGGAGCAGCCTGCCGGGTCGCTTTTCGCTCAGCGTGCCGGCTTGAACCTGCGTGCCGGCTGCATCGCCGGCGCACACACCGTCGCGACCCCCGTCGTCGTCACCAGGATCGACGTCGAGCCGGTGCTCGGAGCCTGGTCGCGCGAGCGCGTACACGGTTGCACCGCGCGCGAGCAGGCGGGAAACGACGAAGCGCCCCAGAAAACCCGTCCCGCCCGTCACGAAATACGTATGGGACAACCCCGCCTCCTCACTGGCCTAGGGCAAGGCTATAGCGACGAACGGTAGCCGCCGAACCAGCGGCGCAACTGTAAGCAGGCGAGCGGCGGCACTCGCCCGGCGCCGTCGCTACCAGCCGGCGCGCTCTTCCACACGCGCGGCCCGAACCTTGGCGGCGTCCTTGCGCGCGTCCTTCTTGCGCTCCAAGTACCACTGCAGGATCGACATCGCGAGGATGAAGAGCGGAAAGAAAGCCAGCAGCCCGAAGCCGTAGTTGGTGACGATCTTGTCGTTCGTCTCTCCAACCAGGCCTTCGCCCGCGTCATGACCCTCGGCGGCATAAGCCACGGGTGCAGTCAACGCGAAGAACACGAGCGAGAAGAGCAGGGTCCGGACCATGTGGCGATTATACGGCGTGGCTCTGGCTGCCGAACCTTCGAGACGGGCGGCCCGCGCCTGATGGCGCGGGCGAGTCGCGTTCCTAACATCTAGAAGTCAATGGCCGTCGTCACCGCCTCAGACCTCGCCAAGGACATGGCGGGCGATCCGCTCTTCAGCAGCGTTTCATTCCAGCTCGGGCGACGTGACCGGATGACGCTTTCCGGCCGCAACGGCGCCGGAAAGACCACGTTGCTGAGGATGCTGGCGGGTCAGACTTCGATCGACGGCGGCGAGCTCTCCTTTGCCAAGGATGTGCGCGTCTCGTTGCACGACCAGCGGCCGCCGCGCGACACCGAGCAGCTGACCTTGCAGGACTACGTTCTGTCCGGCGCCAAGGAGCTGCTGGCGATCGAAGAGCGGCTGGCCAAGCTGGAGCAAGCCATGGCCGAGGGCGCTATTGACGACGCCACGCTCGATGCCTACGGGGTGGCCCAGGCGCGGCTCGAGCACGCCGGCGGCTACGGCTGGCGCGAGGGTGTTTCCTCGATGCTGCACGGGCTCGGCTTCCGCGACGAGCACTTCCAGAGAGCGCTGTCCACTTTTTCCGGCGGTGAGCTGACGCGCGCTTCGCTGGCGCGTGCTTTGGCCGGCGATCCCGATTTGCTGCTGCTCGACGAGCCGACGAACCATCTCGACATCGAGTCGCTGGAATGGCTTGAGAACTATCTGCAAACCGTGGATGCCGCGGTGGTGCTCGTCGCTCACGATCGCTGGTTCCTCGAAGCTGTCGGCACATCGGTGCTCGAGCTCGAGGGTGGCCGCGGCCGTTTCTTCAAGGGCACATGGCACACCTGGAGGCGCGAGAAGGCCGCGCGGGAGCTTGCGCTCGGCAGAGCGATCGAAAAGCAGCAAGAGGAGATCGCCCGTCTCGAGCGCTTCGTCGACCGTTTCCGCGCGGGCACACGCGCGCGCCAGGCTCAGGCTCGGGCTAAAAGGCTCGACAAGATGGACCGCGTCGAGCAGGATCCGCGCGACGGCAAGGGGCTCGGCTTCAAGTTCAAAGCGCCGGAGCGCTCCGGCCGCGTGGTCTTCGAACTCGAAGACGCCACGGTCAAGATCGGCGAGCGCATGCTGCTCGAGAAGGCCGAGTTGTGGCTTGAACGCGGGGAGCACGTGTCGCTGGTCGGTCCCAATGGCACGGGCAAGACGACACTCGTCTCCGCTCTGGCCGGGCTGCGCGAGCTCGACGACGGCAAGCGGCGCACCGGACACAACGTCAAGCTCGGGTTGCTGTCTCAGCACGCCGAAGAGCTCGACGAGCGCGGCAGCGTGGCGGAAGCCACACAGCGGGCGACCGGACTGACGCCGAACAAGACGCGCGCTCTGCTCGGTCAGTTCATGTTCAGCGGTGAAGCCGCTGACAAGCCGGTGTCCGGCCTCTCGGGGGGTGAGCGCCGACGCCTCTCGCTTGCCCATCTCGTGCACTCCGGTGCGAACGTCTTGATCCTCGACGAGCCCACCAACCACCTCGATCTTGAGAGCCGCGAAGCGCTCGAGCGGGCGCTGGCGACGTACGAGGGCGCCGTCCTGCTGATCTCCCACGATCGCGCGCTGCTCGACGCCGTCGGCACGCGCACGATCGCCATCGAGGACCTCAATCTGAAGTCCTACGAGGGCGGTTGGGCTGAATACCTGCGCGTTCGCGAGGAGGCCAAAAGCCTCAAGCGCAGCAAGCCGAGCGTGGTCGGGGGAAGCCCGAGCAAGTCGCCCAAGGACGCGGCGGGAACGGGGCGTGCCACCAGTGGCAAGACCGCGACCAAGGCGATCAAAGCGGGCAAGACGGCCACCAAACCCGGGACGACAGCCGGCAAAGGCAACGCCAACGGCAGGCCCGGCGCCAACGAGCGCGATCAGCGCAAGCGTGCGCGGTCGCTGGAAACGCAGATCGCAAAGGCTGAAGCCACGCTCGCCAAGCTCGAGGAAGAACTTGCCGATCCGGGGGCATGGACGGACCCCAAGCTGGCACAGGACACGACGGCCAAGCATCGCGAAGCCAAGCAAGCTGTCGACGCCCTTTACGCCGAGCTCGAGCTCGTCGGCGGCTGAAAACGTCGCGTTCACAGTTTCTTCACGAGCCGGACACGCACACGTAACACCCTTCTGACCTGCCTAGGCGACGCTGATCGGCGACACCAAGGACAGGAACGGAAAGGGTTCGATGAAGTCGTCTGGAAAGATGTTGGCCTTCGGCGCCTCAATGATGCTGGCTCTCGGCGCCGCGGCTTGTGGCGGCGAAGAGGAACCGGCCACCGGGGAAGCCGCAGCGCAGGAAGAGCAGTCAGAGCAGCTCTCAGGCGCGATCAGGATCGACGGCTCGTCGACTGTTGTTCCCTTCGCGGAGGCGGCCACCGAGCTTTTCAACGAAGAGCACCCGGAAGTGCGCTTCACCGTCGGCGCCTCGGGCACCGGCGGCGGCTTCGAGAAGTTCTGCGCGGGCGAGACCGACATCTCCAATGCGTCTCGACCGATCAAAGAAGACGAGGAAGTGCCCCTGTGCAAGGAGGCCAACGTGGCCTTCAAGGAAGTCCAAGTCGCCAACGACGGCATCGCGGTCGCCACGAACACCAACCTAGAAGTAGAGTGCCTGACCACCAAGCAGCTCAAGCAGCTGTGGAACAGAGACTCGAAGGTCCAGTCGCTGTCGGACTTGGATCCGGAGCTCCCCGACACCGAGCTCTCGCTCTACGGTCCGGGCACCGATTCCGGGACGTTCGACTTCTTCACCGACGAGATCAACGGTGAGGAAGGCGTCACGCGCGAGGACTACGAGGCTTCTGAAGACGACAACCAGCTCGTCACCGGCGTCGCCCAAGACGACGGCGGCCTTGGCTACTTCGGCTTCTCGTACTACGAGCAGAACGCGGACCAGCTCAACGCTGTCGCGGTCGACTCCGGTGACGGGTGCGTCACTCCGTCGGCGGAGACGATCCAGAGCGGCGAGTACAAGCCGCTGGGCCGCCCGCTGTTCATGTACCCGAGCGACGAGGCGATGCAGCGACCTGAAGTCAAGGCCTTCATGGAGTTCGTGAACGAGAACCAGACCGAGATCGCCGAGCTGGCGAAGATCGTGCCGATGACCGACGAGCAGGCGACCAAGGCTGGGGAGGTTCTCGGCGCCGGCGCCTAGCCGACCTGAGTTACCGACTGTTCCATGGCTTCGACTACGTCAAAGCAAGGACCGGCCGCCGCAGTGGCCGACAACGCGACGGGAGCCCGGACCAGCTTGGTCCGGGCTCCCTCGGTCCGTTCCCGCGGCGAAGCGCTCATCAAGGGGCTGCTGTTCTGCGCCGCCGCACTGTCCGTGCTGACCACGCTCGGGATCGTCTTCTCGCTTTCCAAGGAGACGCTCGCCTTCTTCCGTGCGGTCCCCGTCGCCGACTTCCTCACTGGAACCAAGTGGACGCCTCTGCTTCAGGCTGATCAGCAGTCGTTCGGGGTGCTGCCGCTGATCTGGAACACGCTGTATCTCTCCTTCATCGGGCTGCTGGTCGCCGTGCCGCTGGGCTTGCTGTCGGCGGTCTATCTCGCCGAATACGCGCCCGACCGCGTTCGTCGAACGATCAAGCCGGTGCTCGAGACGCTGGCCGGAGTGCCGACGATCGTCTTCGGTTTCTTCGCGCTCACCTTCTTCACTCCCGAAGTGCTGCGGGCAGTACTGCACGTCGAGGTCAACACCTTCAACGCCTTGTCGGCCGGCATCGTCCTGGGCCTGCTTGTGCTGCCAACGATCGCTTCGGTCGCCGAAGACGCGATGGCGGCGGTGCCGCGCTCACTACGCGAAGGAGCGCTCGGCCTGGGCGCCACCAAGCTCCAGACGGCGTTGCGAGTCGTCTTCCCGGCCGCGCTGTCGGGGATCGTGGCGGCGCTGATCCTGGGCGCCTCGCGGGCGATTGGCGAAACCGTGATCATTCTGGTGGCCAGCGGGCAGCGCGCGAATCTGTCCCTCGACCCGCGCGAGTCGATGCAGTCGATGGCGGCGTTCATCGCCGCGACCGCGCGCGGCGACATTCCGGTCGGATCGATCGAGTACAAGACGATCTTCGTCGTCGGCTTCACGCTCTTCGTGCTCACCCTGGCGCTGAATGCCGTGTCAATCGGGTTCGTGCGCCGTTATCGGCAGGTGTACGAATGACCGGCGCGCAGATTGCCGCTCACGCTCGCTCGCGCAGTGCGCTGTTCCCGCGGGCCACAGCGCGGACGCGCGCCGCCGAGGGCGGCTTCAAGGTCCTCATGTACCTCGCCGTGGGGCTTGCAGGACTGGCGCTTGTCACGCTGCTCGTCGATGTTGCGCGTGACGGGTGGGGAGTCCTGTCGCTGCAATTTCTGACCAACTTCCCGTCGCGCATCTCGCCGGAGCGCTCCGGCATCCAGTCGGCGATCGTCGGGACGCTCTACCTGATGGTGCTGACCGCGGTCTTCGTCGTCCCGGTCGGCGTGGCAACGGCGCTCTACCTCGAGGAATACGCCGACCCGACGCGCTGGTACAACCGCTGGGTCGAAGTCAACATCCAGAACCTGGCGGCGGTGCCTTCGGTGGTCTACGGCATCCTCGGCTTGGCGTTCATCGTTCGCGAACCGCTCGGGCTCGGTCCCGTCCTGCTGGCCGGGGGCTTGACGCTCGGGTTGCTGGTGCTGCCCGTGGTGATCATCGTCTCGCGCGAAGCCATCCGCTCCGTGCCGCCTTCGATCCGCGACGGCGCGCTGGCCCTCGGAGCGACGCAGTGGCAGACGATCCGCCGCCAAGTCCTGCCGGGATCGATGGCCGGCATCGCCACTGGCGTGATTCTCGCTCTGTCGCGGGCGATCGGAGAAACCGCGCCGCTGCTGGTGATCGGCGCGGCGGCCAGCACGCGCTTCAATCCGCAGGGCGTCAACGATTCCTTCACCGCCTTGCCGATCCAGATCTTCACGTGGACTTCTCAAGCGGATCGGGCGTTCATCCCGCTGGCCGCGGGGGCGATCCTCGTGCTGATGGTCCTACTACTGGCCATGAACTCGGTGGCCATCTTGCTGCGCAACCGCTACGAGCAGAAGTGGTGAGGAACCCACCGTGCCCTATGTCCCGATGCACCCCGATCCCTTGACCGAGCCGACCGAATTCAATTCAAGCCGTCTGGAAACGCAGGCGCGGGCAGACACCCAGCCGACCGCCGCCAGCGCAGTGGCCGAGCCACCGGCGCGTGACTCCATCTTCGGGGTCCGCGACCTCGATGTTTTCTACGGCCAGCATCGCGCCGTTCGCGACGTCACGTTTGATCTGCCGGAGCACGAGATCACCGCCCTTATCGGGCCCTCCGGTTGCGGCAAGTCGACGTTTCTGCGGTGCTTGAACCGGATGAACGACTTGATTCCGAGCGCTCGCGTCGATGGAGAAGTCCTCTTCCACGGCGAGAACCTCTACGCTCGCGACATCGATCCGGTCGCTGTCCGCAAGCGCATCGGCATGGTCTTTCAAAAGCCCAATCCCTTCCCCAAGTCGATCTTCGACAACGTCGCCTTTGGGCCGCGGGTTTCGGGAATGAAGGGCGACATGGCCGAGATCGTCGAGCAGGCGCTGCGGCGTGCGGCGCTGTGGGACGAGGTCAAGGACCGGCTGAAGACCAACGCCTTTGGCATGTCCGGCGGTCAGCAGCAGCGGCTGTGCATCGCCCGTGCTCTGGCCACGCAACCCGACGTGCTGCTGATGGACGAGCCGTGTTCGGCGCTGGACCCGATCTCGACGGGCCGGATCGAGGATCTGATGCTCGAGCTCAAGCAGGATTACTCCATCGTGATCGTCACCCACAACATGCAGCAGGCGGCGCGCGTCTCGCAGATGACGGCCTTCTTCACCGTCGAGCTCGACGAGCAGGCCGGGCATCGCACCGGCGCCGTCGTCGAATACGCGCCGACCGAGAAGCTGTTCACCAGCCCCGACGACTCGCGGACCGAGGACTACGTCACCGGGAAGTTCGGCTGACAAGCGATGGCCGAGGACCGCGTCCGCCAGCAGTTCCGAGCGGAGCTAAGCCGGCTCGAATCCTTGACGCTGGGAGCGCTGGAGCTCGTTACGGAGGCGCTGGACCGGGTCATGGAAGCGGTCCATCACCGCGACATCGAGCTCGCTGCGAGGGTCGTCCTCGAAGACGACGGCATCGATGCCCGCTACCTGGAAGTACACCGCGGCATCCTTTCGCTGCTCGCTTTGCAGGCACCCGTGGCGGTCGACTTGCGGCTGGTCGCCGGGCTGTTGCACGTCATCAAGCATGCGGAGCGGATGGGGGACCAGTGCGTGAACATCGCCAAGGTGCTGCCGCTGTCAGGGCACGATCCGCCCGTTCACGCTTCGATTCTTGATCGTGTGGAGGAGATGGGGAGGTGTGCCAGGTCGCAGGTCTCTCAAGCCAAGCACGCCTTCCATCTGCGCGATGTGGAGCTGGCCAAGGACTTGGTGCGTCAAGACGCGCGCATCAACGAGCTCAACCGCCAGTGCTTTCGGGTGGCGGTGGAGATCGGCGACGACAGCGACGTGCGCGAATGGGCGATGACGATGATGCTGATCGCGCGTGCGCTGGAGCGGATCGGCGACAACGCCGTTGACATCGGCGAGCAAGTCGCGTTTGTTGTCACGGGTTTGTTTCGTGAGTTTTCCGACGCATCGCGGGCTTAGGAAACAGCTGGCCGCGAACACGCCCTTGTGAAGCCTCTGTTATTTCGGGGCGGGCATCCCTGTTTCCGAGAATTCGACCCCTATGCTTGCCCTGACATGAGCAATGCAACTTCTCCGGTCACCGTGGCCGATCCCGTCGCAGGCGGGCGGCAAGCAAACCGGCTTGCCGTGATCGACGACGACAGCGGTTTTCTTCTAGTCCTGGGCAACCGGCTGCAGAGTGCCGGCTGGCAGCACACAGTGCTCTCCAGCCAGGTTCCGCTCGACACGCTCGCGGCCCAGCGGCTGACCGCTGTCGTACTCGACCTCAACGTCCTCGGCATCGACGCGTGGTCGTACCTGGAGCAGCTTTGCGCGCGGCTGCCGCATGTGGGTGTGGTCGTATGTTGCGGACCTTCCACCGTCGCTCAGCGAGTTCGCGGCCTCAGGCTGGGAGCCGACGACTGGATCAACAAGCCGTGTCATCCCGAAGAACTGATCGCGCGTGTCGAGGCGGTCGTCCGTCGCCGTCGCTGTGCTGCGCCGGCAGTGCAGGAGCCGGCCGTGCTCGCCGGCGAGCTGGAGATTCGTGCGGATCACTTCCAGGTCTTCGCGGCGGGCGCCAGCGCTGAGCTGACGCGCCGAGAATTCGAGCTGATCCGTTTGTTGTCGGCCACGCCGGGACGAGTGCTCGAGCGCGAAGACATCTACCAGCGTGTCTGGGGCTACGCCATGGTCCACGGCGACCGCTCCGTCGACGTGTTCGTGCGGAAATTGCGCCAGAAGCTCGAACGCGCGTCACCGCAGTGGCGTTACATCCACACGCACTTCGGGATCGGCTATCGCTTCGATCCCCAGCCGGTGGACGGTGGACTGGCGGTCGAGACTCCACAAGGCGTCCCTGCAGGGAAAATTGTTGCCATCGCGCTTGCGGGTGCCGGTTCTGGCGACGACGAATCAGCGTCAGTCGAGCAGTCCAGCGCGGTCGCCGCCGACTTGGCGCTGCTCGCATCGCCGACCTGAGTTGCGTTCCCGTCGCTCGCAGGAGAAAGGCTTGATGCGATCCGTCGGCGAAGTCGGAACGGTGTCCGGAAGGCGGCAGCTCCAGGCAGGCGCGGCGGCATCGGTGGATCGATTGCTTGGAGCTCCCAGTGACGGCTCCAAGCGGGCGGTATCTTCTTTTCCGTGACCGGTGATCGCTTCAAAGGCGTGCGGAACGTCTTGATCATTCTGACCCTGGCGGCCGCGGTCTGGAGACTTCCGGGTGGCGGCACTGGCGCCGGCGTCATAACCAGCTTGATCAACATTGTCTTCTGGGCCGGACTTGTGTTCTTTGCCTATCGCGTCTACATGGAACGACGGACGACGTTGATGAGCTGGGAAGACAACCTGCGCGTGAAGCTCTACGTGTCCGTAGGCCTGATGATTTTCCTCGTCGTCGCTACGGCACGACTGTTCGGGCTAGGCAGCATGGGGGCGCTGCTGTGGTTCGCTTTGCTGGGCGTTTCGCTGTGGGGCGTATTCACCGCGGTGAAAGCCGCGCGCGCTTATTGAGCTCGCGTACGCGCGAACGCCCGGTTGTTGCTGGCTCGCGCGGACGGTAGCTGTCCGCCGAATCGGCGTAGAAGTGCACACAAACGCGAGCGTGTTCTGTGACATCCGCGTCTAGAGAGGGTCGCGCTTCGCCCTCAATGTGAGGGGCGTGGCGAACACGCAGCGAAGCGACCTCAAAGAAGACGAACGTGGCCAAGCCACGGTCGAGTTCGTCGCGCTCATCCCTCTCGCCCTGCTCGTCGTTCTCGTTCTGTGGCAGTCAGTTCTGGCGGGACACGCGACGTGGGCCGCTGGCGCCGCCGCCCGCGCGGCCGCCCGGGCGCACGCCGTCGGCCAGAACGCGGAAGCGGCGGCCCGTGGGCATCTTCCCCACAACCTCGAGCCAGGCTTACACGTGAGGCCGCAGAAAGACGGCGCCGTAGAAGTCGAGGTTCGCATTCCGCGAGTCGTGCGCGGTGTGGATCTTGGACATGCCACGTCATCGGCTCACTTCGCCGATCAGGGCGCCTGATGCGGGCGCCGTTGTGGAGAAGCGATGAGAGCGGTCAAGCCACCGTCGAGCTCGTCGGACTGGCGCCACTGGCGATCGCCGTCACGCTGCTGATCTTCTGCGTCCTGGCCGCCGGCCGAGCCGACGAACTCGCCGGCCATGCCGCAGAAGCGGGCGCCGTCGCGTTGCTGCAAGACGAGGACGCCGAAACAGCGGCTCGTGAGGCGCTGCCCGATCAGGCACGCGAGGACGTCGACGTGGAAGTCAAAGGCGGACGGGTCACGGTCCGGGTGCGGCCGGACTTGCCCGTTGCCGTGTTCGCCGAGTGGCTCGTAGCCACCGAATCCGCCCATGCCGGATCGCGGTAGATCTCGTGAGCCTGCTGTCGAATCTAGAAGGAATCTTTCTCAGTCCGGCATCGCCTTCGCCCGCGTCGCCACTGGCCACGTCGACCGAGCGAGCGGCATCGGAGTCGCCCCCCATAGGGCAGCCTTCTGTGCCCGCTTGGCTGCCGCCCAGCAGCGTCGGAGCTTGCTCGCACGGGCGGGACTACGTCGCCAGACCGTCCGGAATGGCTGCTGTCGTCTTCGGCCGCCCTGGGCAAGTCGTCTACACCGCAGCGGCGCTAGCCCACCAACTTCGCAACTGCGCCAAGACGCCCACCGCCGCGGTGCTCGCCTGGGGTGCCGAGCTTCCTACGGGCGGGGGTCGGGCGACTTCCGGCGCTCGCCGGATCTCGGATCGCTTGCAGGAACTCGGTGTCCCGGCCAAACCTTGTGGCCGTCTTGTCGGGGTTGCGCTGGGTTGCGACGCCGATCAGGCCGCTTGGGTCGCCGAAAAGGTCTGGGACAACGCGCCGGAAATCCCTTGCGTGCTTGCCGTGGGTGGTCCCCGGCCTGTCGCTTTCGACCGCCATCTCTCGCGCCATTGCCTCGCGGTGCTGATCACGGCCCCCGGCGAACCGGTGGCAGTGACGGCTTTGGCCACCGCCGAACTCGCGTCCAAGGTTGCGAAGGTGGCGACGGTCAAGCCGTTGCCGGCTGCTGCGCGCATGTTGGCCCTGACCGCGATGGGTCCCGGCGCGCCGCTGCGCGAGCTGGCAGTCCAAGCGGTGTCCGCGGCATGAACAATCGATCTAGGGGCGAAGACGGCCAAGTCGTGGTCCTGATGGTCGGCTGCCTCATGGCGATGCTCATTGCCGCCTTGATGTTGAGTGCCGTGGCCAAGGGCGTCGGAAGCAGCGGCGCCGACCAGCGTTCTGCGGACCTCGCCGCCTTGGCCGCGGCCCGGGCGATGCATTCGGCTTTTTCGCGTTTGTTCGAACCAGCCGAAGTGGACGGGATCCCGAACCCCCGGCATCTTGAGCAGTCCGAGTACTTGGAGCTGGGCCGTGCCGCCGCCACGGCGGTAGCTCGAAAAAACGGCGCGGAACAAGTGGCGGTGTCTTTCCCGGATGCATCCTCGTTCGCTCCCGTCCGCGTCCGAGTGGCCACCGGACGCACGTTTTCCATCGCCGTCGGTGGCTTTCACCGCAGCCTGAAATCGGGGGCACACGCTGTCGCGGAGATCGCTCCGCTCGGCGGCGGGGATCTCGCGGCATTCGCCACCGGTGGTGGTTACGACGGACCGCTTGCCTACCGCCAGGGCAAGCCGATGCGCCCGGACGTCGCCATGGCCTTCGATCGGATGGCAAGCGCTGCTAGCGCCGACGGTGTGGCCCTGACGGTCAACAGCGGATTCCGGTCAGACGCCGAGCAGGCGGCCTTGTTTGCGCGTAATCCGAATCCGAGGATGGTCGCCCGCCCCGGTACGTCGTTGCACCGCAACGCCACCGAACTGGACCTCGGTCCCGCCTCGGCGTATGGCTGGCTTAGTCGTAACGCCGGCGAATTCGGCTTCATCCAGCGATATTCCTGGGAGCCCTGGCACTACGGGTTCCTGCGTAACCCGCGATCGACGCCACGCCACAACGCCGCTTCGTCAGGTTCCCTCCAACGAGCTGGGGCGAAGCCCTCTGGAAGCTCTGACGGCCGCTCAAGCGTTCCAAGCTTCGTGCCTCCGCGCTTCGCGCCCATGCTGGCTCGCGCGGCGCAGCGGTGGAGCGTGTCCGCGACGCTGCTGGCAGCGCAGATCTACGCCGAATCGAATTTCAATCCCAATGCCCGTAGCGGCGCAGGAGCCCAGGGCATCGCTCAATTCATGCCGGCCACCGCACGTTCCTACGGTCTTGGCAATCCCTACGACGCGGCGTCGGCGATCGACGCCCAAGGACACATGATGCGCGACCTTCTGCGCCAGTTCGGTTCCGTGCCGCTCGCTCTTGCCGCTTACAACGCGGGTCCGGCGCGTGTGGCGGCCTGCGGATGCATTCCGCCGTATCGCGAGACGAGGGCTTACGTGGCGAAGATCATCGGGTTGATGGGGGGAGCCGGCGAGTTGATCGGAATCGACGGCGGTTTGGAAGTTCGCTTGGTCGAGTGAGGGGCCACACTCGGCGACTTATCCAAAAAGACACGGCTGCGTCACTTCTCGTTGACCCCCCGCGGGCTCGTTCGGAGTCGACTTAAGGCATGTTCAAAGTCGAAACCAAGGCGACAGTGATCGCCCATCGGGGGGCGTCCGCTTACGCCCCGGAGAATACTTTCGCGGCTTACGACCTGGCTCTGGCCATGGGCGCCGACAAGATCGAACTTGATCTCCGCATGACGGCCGACGGCGAACTCGTGACCGCTCATGATCCAACCTTGTGGCGGACGGCGGGCGATTCGCGTCTGGTCAGTCAACTTCGACGCGGCGACCTGGTCGAACTCGCCCCCGAACTGCGGCCGCTCACGCTCGACGCGGTGCTCGGCCGCTACGGGCAACGGACGCGCTACTGCGTCGATCTCAAGCCTTCGCAAAGCCAAGCGGAGCGTCGGCTGGTGCGAGCCATCCGCCGTCATCGGTTGCGCTCCAACGTCGTGGTGCAGTCCTTCTGCGAGCAGAGCCTGCGCCGTGTCAACGAACTGGATCGCACCCTGCCACTGGTGCAGCTGCTCACCGACGAGCTGTCGTACGAAGAAAGCGCCCGTCGGCTTCACCGCGTCGCGGACTTCGCCAGCGGGATCGGTCCGGCGGCGGCCACGGTCGACACCAGGCTGATCGGGTTAGCTCACTCCCTCTCTCTCACGGTGCAGCCCTACACGGTCAATGAGGAGGCTGAGATGCTGCATCTGCTCGAGCTCGGGGTCGACGGCATCTTCACCGACGCGCCGGATCGGTTGCGCCGGATCGTGACGGCCGCCAACCCGGCCACCAGCACACGCACGCCGAAGTCATGCCAGCACCGTCGCCGCCACTTCCGCCGCCAGGCGGACGTCGTCCTCGCTCACGTCGAGATGAGTTACCGCCCTCACGCGGTCAGGTCCGAGCGGATTCATCACCACTCCGTGCTCGGCCAACGTCTCACAAAAGCCGAACGCGTCCGGAACTGAAAACACGACGATGTTGGTTTCCACCGTCCCCACATCGAGTCCCACCGACGGAATCTCAGCGAGTGCTTGGGCCAGCAGCCGGGCGTTTGCGTGGTCCTCCGCGAGGCGATCCACGTGACAGTCGAGCGCGTACAAGGCGCCGGCCGCGACGATGCCGGCTTGCCGCATGGCGCCACCGAGCATCTGCTTGTAGCGCCATGCCTCGTCGATCAGTGTGCGTGAGCCCGCCAGGCAAGCGCCGACGGGCGCGCCGAGGCCCTTGGTGAAGTCGATCCAAGCTGTGTCGAATCCGCGCGTCCACTCACCGGCCGGCACTCCGCTCGCCACGACGGCATTGAGCAGGCGAGCGCCGTCGAGATGAAGCCTGAGCTCCCGATCCTGGGCCACGGCGACCACGTCGCGCAACTGTTGCAGCGGCCATATCCGGCCACCGGGGATGTTCGTCGTCTGCTCGACCGCGACCAACCTCGAGCGCGGGCCGTAGCGGTCACCCGGCCGGCTGAGCGCGCCCGAAAGCGTCGCAGCATCGAACATGCCGCCGGGCCCGTCGAGCAACTCGGAATGAGCACCGGAGAACACCGCCGGCTGTGCTGCCTCGAAGCGCACGGGATGCGATTCGCGGTGCAGCAGCACGGCGTCGCCACCGGGCCGCAGATGCAACCGGAAGGCGATGACGTTGCACATCGTCCCGGTCGGCAGGAATACCGCCGCCTCGAACCCCAAAAGCTTCGCCACGCGCTCGCACAAGGCGTTGACCGTCGGATCTTCGAAGCGTTGTTCGTCGCCGACCTCGGCGCGGGCCATCGCTTCCCGCATCGCCGCGGTCGGGCGCGTCTGCGTGTCCGAGAAGAGGTTGACCTGCGTCACGGCAGTCGTCTACCCGGCGCGAACCCGCGCAAGGCCCTCGTTCGGGCAGGCGCCCGCCTTCCTACCCTGGAGGAAGGGGAAATGGCTGCCGTATCGCCGATCAACGCGGACAGGGTCGCGGAGCAGCGCCGCCACCTGCCGGACGAGCCCGGCGTCTACCTCTTCCGCGATGTCAAGGGCCGCGTCGTCTACGTCGGCAAGGCGAAGTCGATCCGCAAGCGCGTCGCCTCGCACTTCTCCAGTCCGACTCGCTACGGCAGCCGCGCGCTGCGCGACGAAGTGGACCACATCGAGTATCTCGTGGTTCACACCGAAGCCGAAGCGCTGCTGGCCGAACAGAACTTCATCCGCCAGTACAAGCCGCGCTTCAACATCCGGCTGCGCGACGACAAGTCCTATCCCTACATCGCGGTTTCGCTCGACGAGGACTATCCACGCGTCTACTTCACCCGCGAGCGCCACCGGCGTGACCGCGCCTACTTCGGTCCCTATTCCAGCGCCAAGCGCGTTCGCAACACACTTGACCTGCTCGGCAAGATCTTCCAGTTCCGCTCGTGTGAAGGCGCCGAGCCGGGGCGGCACTCCGGCTCACCGTGCCTCGACTACCACATCAAGCGCTGCGGAGCGCCGTGTGTCGGCTACGTCTCTAAGGAGCAATACCGCGAGGGCATCGACGGCGTCATGGCGTTTCTTTCCGGTCGCTTCAAGCAGATCGAACGAGATCTCGAGCGGCGCATGTACTTCTTCGCCGGCGAGCAGGACTTCGAGCAGGCGGCGCTCGAGCGCAACCGCCTCCAAGCCGTCAAGGCGTTGCTCGAGCGCCAGCGCGTCGCCACGGAAGGTGCCGGCACTTTCGACGCTGTGGCGGTTGCCGTCGAAGGCATGGAAGCCAACGGCCAGGTCTTCCAGGTGCGCGACGATGTCCTATCTGACCGTCAGTCCTTCTACCTGGACAACGAGGGTGAGCAGGCGCCTGGCCGGGTGGCGGAGGAGTTCCTCTTGCAGTACTACGCGAGTTCGCTCTCGATCCCGGCCCTGATCGTCGTCGGACCCGAGTTGGCGGCTGATTCCGATCCCGACCTGCTTGGCCAGATGCTGAGCGAGCGGCGCGGCGCCAAGGTGGAAGTGCGCGTCGCCGAGCGCGGCGCCAAGGCCCGCATCCTCGAGCTCGCCGGTCGCAACGCCCGGCTCGCCCTCGATCAGGAGAAGCTGCGCGCCGAGCGCAAGCGCCAGCAGCGCGTGGAGGGGCTGAGCGGCCTGCAAGCCGCGCTGGAGCTCGACGTCCTCCCCGTGCGAGTCGAGTGCTTTGACATCTCTCACATCGGCGGCACGCACACGTCGGCGTCGATGGTCGTTTTCGAGGGCGCAACACCGAAGAAGTCCGATTACCGGCGCTTTCGCGTGCGCGACGTCGACCCCGGCGACGACTACGGGGCGATGAGCGAAGTCCTCACGCGTCGCTACCAGCAATGGGAAAAGCAAAGCCAGCGCTCCCCGCACGACGCCGACCGCGACGCGTCGTTCGCGGCTCTGCCAAATGTGATCGTCATCGACGGCGGCAAAGGGCAGCTTGCCGCAGGAGTCGCGCCGCTGCAGGGCTTCCGCGACCGCGGCGTCGCGGTCGTCTCTTTGGCCAAACGGATCGAAGAAGTCTTCCGGCCGGGTATGACTGATCCGGTGGTACTTCCCCACGACACGCCCGAGCTCCAGCTATTGCAACGCATCCGTGACGAGGCGCACCGCTTCGCGATCACCCATCACCGCATCCGCCGCGACAAGGCGATGACGGAATCGATCATGGACGACTTGCCCGGGATCGGGCCGACGCGCAAGCGGGCACTACTCAAGCGCTTCGGCTCGCCCGACGGCGTGTTGACAGCCACGCGTGAAGAGCTCGAGTCGGTTCCCGGAGTTCCCGCCAAAGTGGCGCGCGACTTGTACGCTCATCTCAACCGGACAGGCCGATGAAGGCCCCGCGCACGCTGACGCGCCGCTCGGCGGGCAAGCGTCCGCATGACGACCGCGCGCGTGCCGGTCATGGGGACCTCCCCAAGCCGGCGGGCGAGCCCGGGGTCAGAAGCGAAGACCATTCGATGCTCGTCGATCTCGTCGTGATCTCCGGCTTCTCCGGTGCGGGAAAGTCGCTCGCCATGCAGGTGTTCGAGGACGCGGGCTACTTCTGCGTCGACAACCTTCCTCCGGAGATGCTGCGACAGCTCGCCGATCTCCTCGTCCACGACGGCTCGAAGGTGTCGCGCGCGTGTGTGGTCTCCGACACCCGCGGTGGCGCGCACTTCGAGCTTTTGTCCGAAGTCCTCGACGAGTTGCGCCAGGACGGCGTTGCCGTTCGTCTGCTCTTCCTACACGCGGACGAGCAGACGTTGCTGACCCGCTACAAGGAGACTCGCCGCCGCCATCCGCTCGCGCCTTCGGGCACCGTCGCCGACGGCATCCGCAGCGAAGCCGCGCTGCTCGAATCCATCCGGCACCGCGCCGACGCCTTCATCGATACGACGGGCTTGAGTGCCAACGCGTTGCGGCGCCGCATCACCGCCGACCTGCTCGAACACGATCAGCCCAGCAGGCTCGCCGTCTCCTTCTTCTCTTTTGGCCACAAGTACGGCCCGCCCCGCGATGCCGACCTGTCCTTCGACGTCCGCTTCCTGTCGAACCCGCATTACGTCGGAGACCTGCGTCCGAAGACCGGATTTGATCCCGAAGTCGTCGACTACATCGCCGCGGACGGGCGGTTGCAGCGCTTCTACGGCCATGTGCTGCCCATGCTCGATTTCCTGCTCCCCGAGTACGTCGCGGAAGGAAAGTCTCACCTCGTCGTGGCCGTCGGCTGCACGGGGGGGCGACACCGTTCCGTGGCAATCACCGAGGCGCTGGCCGAGTACTGCCGCGGCCGCGGGGACTACGAGGTCGAAGTCCAACATCGCGATGTCCGACGGGCGCCTGCCCACTGAACCGAGCATCCGATAGCCTCCTGCTCGCCCTGGGCCGTCTTGCCGGAATGCCCCGGACTTTGTCCCGAGTCCCCTCAGAAAGGTTCGATCAATGCCCGTTCGAATAGCAATCAACGGGTTCGGTCGCATCGGGCGCAACGTCTTGCGCGCCGCGAAGGAGAACGGCGCCGACATCGACGTCGTCGCCATCAACGACTTGACCGACGCCCAGACCCTCGGCCACCTGCTCAAGTACGACTCGAGCTACGGGCCTTTTCCCGGAACGGTTGAAGTTCGCGACGACGCGATCGCCGTAGACGGCGACGACATGAAGGTGTTCGCGGAATCCGATCCCGGCAAGCTGCCGTGGAGCGACCTTGGAGTCGACGTCGTGCTCGAAGCAACGGGACGCTTCACCAAGCGCCCCGATGCCGCGAGGCACCTGGAGGCAGGGGCCAAGAAGGTGATCATCTCGGCCCCCGCAACCGAGCCGGACGTCACCGTGGCGCTCGGCGTCAACTTCGACGAGGTCTACGACCGCGAATCGCACCACGTCATCTCCAACGCGTCGTGCACTACGAATTGCCTCGCGCCCGTCGCCAAGGTCTTGCACGACCTCGTGGGCATCGACCGCGGGTTGATGACCACGATCCACGCCTACACCGCCGACCAGCGCTTGCAAGACCTTCCGCATCGCGATCTACGCCGCGCACGCGCTGCTGCCGTGAACCTGATTCCGGCTTCCACAGGGGCCGCGAAGGCGATCGGCTCGGTCATCCCCGAGCTCAACGGCAAGCTCAACGGCTTCGCGGTTCGCGCGCCCGTGCCCGTCGGCTCGGTGGTCGACTTGACGGTGATTTCTTCACGCGAGACCTCCAAAGAGGAAATCAACGCCGCGTTCGCCGAACAAGCCGACCAGGGCGCGTTCAAGGGCGTGCTGGCCTACACCGACGAGCCGATCGTTTCTTCCGACATCGTCAAGAGCCCGTACTCGTCGATCTTCGATTCTGCGCTTACGTCCGTGCTCGAAGGCACCATGGTCAAGGTGGTCGCCTGGTACGACAACGAGTGGGGGTACTCCAACCGCTGCGTGGAGCTGGCCCTGAAGGTTCTCTGACCGTGCGAACGCTCGACGACCTCGATGTCGCCGGCAAGCGCGTTGTGGTGCGCGTGGACTTCAACGTCCCGCTCACCAAGGACGGGGAGATCGCCGACGAGACCCGGATCCGCTCAGCGCTGCCGACGATCGAGGAACTGCGCGGCAAGGGCGCGAAGCTGATCCTCTGCTCACACCTCGGGCGGCCGAAGGGTCCTGACCCTGCGCTGTCACTGCGGCCGGTGGCTGCTCGATTGGGCGAGCTGCTTCAAACCGAGGTGACGCTCGCACCGGATGTCGACCAGGTTCCCGACGGCGACGTCGTGATGCTGGAAAACGTTCGCTTCTTCGCCGGCGAGACCAAGAACGATCCGGACCTGGCACGGCGTTATGCGTCGCTCGGCGACGCCTACGTCAACGATGCGTTCGGGTCAGCTCACCGGGCCCACGCGTCCACCGAAGGCGTGGCCCACCTTCTGCCTTCCGCCGCAGGGCGCCTGCTCGAGCGTGAGGTCAAGACCCTCGCCGGCATCCTGAAGGCACCACAGCGCCCACTTGTCGCCGTGGTCGGCGGCGCCAAGGTGACCGACAAGATCGGCGTCCTCGACGCTTTCCTGCAACGCGCCGACACGGTCCTCGTCGGGGGAGCGATGTGCTTTCCGTTCTTCGCGGCGCAGGGTCACAGCGTCGGAAGCTCGCTGTGCGAGCAAGAGGGGATCCCGGAAGCGCGGCGCGCCCTCGAGGAGGGCGGCGGCAAGCTCAAGCTTCCAACCGACCTCGTTGCCGGACGCGACTTCTCGGCCGAGACGGAGCGCCGCGAGCTTGACGGGGTCGAAGTCCCGGAGGGGTGGATGGGGCTTGATATCGGGCCGCGCAGCGCCGAAGCCTATGCCGACGTGATCGCCAGCGCGGGAACCGTCTTCTGGAACGGGCCGATGGGGGCGTTCGAGCTGGAGCCCTTTGCCGCCGGCACCCGCCGCGTCGCCGAAGCGGTGGCCCAGTCTCCGGGTACGACCGTGGTCGGCGGCGGGGATTCGGCGGCCGCGCTGGTGCAATTCGGCTTCAGCGACGACGTCGATCACCTCTCGACCGGCGGCGGCGCATCGTTGGAGCTGCTCGAAGGCAAGAAGCTGCCCGGGGTCGAGGCGCTGGCATGAGGCTCACGCCGACCGGCCTGTCCCCTGCACCGCGGGCGCGAGCATGAGTCGCGTTCCGTTCGTCGCCGGCAATTGGAAGATGAACAAGACGATCGACGAAGCGGAAGCCTTCATCCAAGGACTGCTGCCGCGGGTCGGTGCCGTCGATGCCGTCGAGCTGGCGATCTGCCCGCCGTATACGGCGCTGCAGGCCATGGTCGACTCGGCGCGTGGGTCGAGCGTGCAGGTCTTCGCACAAAACATGCACGAGGCCGAAACCGGCGCTTTCACCGGTGAAATCTCGGCGCCGATGTTGTCCGAGCTCGATGTCGCCGGCGTCGTGCTCGGGCATTCCGAACGCCGTTTGTATTTCGGTGAAACCGATCGTGCGCTGCAAGCCAAGGTGCCACGCGCTCTTGAAGCCGGGTTGCGGCCGATTCTCTGCGTCGGCGAGACCGAGCAAGAGCGCGAGCGCGGCGACACCGAGCGCAAGCTGCGCCACCAGGTGCAAGAAGGACTCGAAAAGGTGCCGCGCGACCGGCTGCCCGAAGTCGTGGTGGCTTACGAGCCGATTTGGGCGATCGGAACGGGCCTGGTGGCCACGGCTGAACAGGCTCAAGACGCCGTTTCCTTCGTGCGCGCGCTGGTCGAGGGCTTCGACAAGCACGCCGCCGCCGAGGTGCGCGTGCTCTACGGCGGTTCGCTGAACGCCGGCAACGCTGCGGAGCTCCTGGCTCTGCCCGACGTCGACGGCGCCCTGGTGGGCGGCGCATCGCTGGATCCGGCCTCCTTCGTCGAGATCGTCAACGCCGCTGTCGGGATGATCCACTGATGGCGCCGCGCTTTCCGAGCGTGTGTTTGATCATCCTCGATGGCTGGGCGGACGGCGAGCCGGGGCCCTGGAACGCCATCACGCTTGCCGACACGCCCGTGTTCGACTCGTTGTGGCAGCGCTACCCACACGGCCACTTGATCACTTCAGGAGAGAGCGCCGGGCTACCACCGGGGCAGATGGGCAACTCAGAAGTCGGCCACCTGAACCTCGGGGCGGGATCGGTCGTGCCCCAAGACCTAGCGCTCATCGACGCTGCCATCGACGACGGCAAGATGTCGCACAACCGCGTCCTGCACGAGCTCTTCGACGGAGTCGAGCGCGTCCATCTCGTCGGTCTGGCGTCCAACGGCCGCGTGCACGCTTCTGATCGTCACCTGCATGCCTTGATCGACTTCGCAGCCGAGTGGGGCAAGGGCGATGTCATCGTCCACGCCTTCACCGACGGTCGTGACACACATCCGACTGACGGCAGCGCGTGCCTGCAAGCCGTCGAGGAGTGGTGCCGGCACACCGGCGCGGCGCGCGTCGGCTCGATCGTCGGGCGCTACTTCGCCATGGACCGCGACCGGCGCTGGGACCGCACCAAGCGCGCTTACGACCTGCTGGTTCATGGTCGCTCGGATTTCCAGGCGCCGACGGCGGCCGATGCCATTGAAGCCGCCTACGCCCGCGGCGAGACGGACGAGTTCATCCAGCCCACGCTCGTCGGCGAAGACGCGCGCATCCGTCCGGGCGACTCGGTTCTCTCCTTCAATTTCCGCCCCGACCGGATCCGGCAGCTGACGTTGGCGCTCGCCGATCCGGACTTCGACTCCTTCGATCGCGGAGGGGCCCCGCCGGTGGATCGCTTTGCGACGATGACGCAATACGAGGAACACTGGAGGTATCCGGTCGTGTATCCGCCGCATCATCCGCGGATGACGCTGGCCAAGCTGATCTCCGAGCTCGGGCTCAAGCAGCTTCACATGGCCGAAACGGAGAAGTACCCGCACGTCACCTATTTCTTCAATGGCGGCGAGGAACAACCGCTTCCAGGGGAGCTGCATCGGATGGTTCCATCGCCGCGCGACGTGCCGACGTATGACTACAAGCCCGAAATGAGCGCGAAGGAACTGACCGACTCTTTCGTCTCGCACTGGCGTGGTGACAACTTCTCATTCGGCGTCATCAACTTCGCCAATCCCGACATGGTCGGCCACACTGGTGTCATCCCAGCGGCCATCAAAGCCGTCGAAACGGTCGACGAATGCCTTGGCCGGATTGTCGAAGTGGTGCAGGAGTCCGGTGGCGCTTGCATCATCACCGCTGACCATGGCAACGCGGACTACATGCTCGAGCCCGACGGATCGCCCAATACGGCGCATACGCTCAACCCGGTTCCGGTGATCGTCACGGCCGACGGCGTTGAGGTGCGGGAAGAGGGGATACTCGGCGATGTTGCCCCGACCGTGCTGGAACTGCTCGGCGTCGAACAGCCTCCTCAGATGACCGGACGGTCGCTGATGGAGAGCCCTTGAAGGCGGATTCACCACGCCGGGCGCCGCTTGCCAATTAATGGGGCCTGGCTAGGATGGGAAACATCAGCTCTCCTGTGACAAGGCAGTCTTTTGAGCTCTCAGAACGGGAGCTCGCGGCGTGGCGAGGGATGCTCCGCGTTCACGCCGAACTCCTCAAGGCACTTGACGCGGAGCTCGGCGAGCACATCAACCTGCCGCTCTCGTCTTATGAGGTTCTCATCTACCTGCGCACGGCTCCGCAGAAGCGGCTGCGGATGGCCGAGCTGTCCGACCGCACGCTGCTCAGCCGTTCGGGCACCACGAGACTCGTCGACCGCCTTGAGCGCGAGGGCTTGCTACGGCGAGACGTCTGCAGTGATGACGCGCGGGGATGCTTCGCCGTGCTCACCAAAGCAGGCGAAGACATGCTCAAGCGTGCGCGGCCAGTCCACTTGGCGGGTGTTCGCAGGCTTTTCCTCGATCACTTGAGCGACGACGAGCTCGACGTTCTCGCCGGCGCCTGGCGCAGCATCCTCGGCGACGACGCCGAGCTTTAGTTAACAACAGCGAGCAGCAGCCACGCGGCGAGTCCGATGAGGACAGCGCCGGCAAGCTTCTCCGCTCCTTCGCGCAGCCGCTCCCCCAAGCGTGCGCCGATGCTCAGACCGAGCTGGGAGAAGACGAACGCCTGAGCAGTGAGGGCCAGCACGACCGGCAGCACTGGCAAGTCGAGCAGGCCGAGCGACACGCCGACGGCCAGCTCGTCGAGTCCGATCGAAAGCGCCAGCGCGACGGCCGCCCAACCCGTCGCGCTCGTGAGCCGACGTGCCTGCTCGCGCTCGTCATCGTCGTCTTCGAGCAGCATCGCGATGCCACATCCGGCGAGGACGATCACGGCCACGTAGTCGGAGGCATTGCCGATCGCCTTGCCCAGCGGCGCTCCCAAAAGCAGTCCAAGGATCGGCATCCCGCCTTCTACCGCCGCGAACAGCAACGAGATCCGCAGGCGTAGACCCGACGGCACTCCGGCGGCGCCAAGCGCGGCGGCGATCGCCAGCGTGTCCAACCCAAGAGGGATGATGGCGACCGCCCAATGCCACATGGGTCCATCCTAAGCGTCTCCGCCCTGACCGTTCATCGCTCCACAGACTTGATAGACGTCGACTGAGATTGCATAATGCGTCGTACCGCAGGTCGCAGTCAGTACGAGTAAGGAGGACATCCGATCATGAGCATCATCCGGTGGGAACCGCTCCGCGAGCTCAGCTCTCTGCAGAGTGAGGTCAACCGACTCTTCAACTCGGTATCAGATCTGCCCGCCGCCGCCTCCGGGACCGCGGGCGCCAACCTGCGTCGCTGGATGCCGGCGATGGATCTGATCGAAAAGGAAGACTCGTTCGTCCTGCGTGCCGATCTTCCTGGCATGAAGGAGGAAGACCTTTCCATCGAGTTTGAAGACAACGTCCTCACCTTGTCGGGCGAGCGCAAGTCTGAGAGCGAGGAAAGCGGCGAGGGCTTTCATCGCGTAGAGCGCGCTTTCGGATCCTTTTCCCGGACGCTCACTTTGCCGAAGGGGATCGATCCTGAGTCGATCTCGGCTGAATTTGAGAACGGGGTGCTGGAAGTACGAATTCCGAAGCCCGAGGAGCGTAAGCCACGCCGCATCTCGATCAGCGTCGGCGGTGAGTCCCAGACGATCGAGGGATCTGAAAGCGCTAGCCCCGCGGCGTCGGCCGGCGGCGAGGCGTCTTCGTAGCGGGACGCGTCCACATGCCCGCAGGGCTGATGCGGGCGGCTGGGGCCCCCTGAGCCACTTCCGTAGCGCTGCTCGCGAGGGCCGCTTTCAATCACGATGCACAGTGCCCGCCGGCGATTCGGCGGGCACTCGCGTTTTGGACTTCGGCGCCTAGGCTTCGACGTCCGTGCCGAGATTCGACATCCATACGCGTGATGCCGATTCCCGCGCCCGTACCGGGACTCTGCGGCTGGAACACGGCAGGCGGCATTGCGCGCCGCCATCGACGCAAGACGCTTGGCGGCCGCGGTGGCCGTGGCACGCGCGGCGCCGCGCCATGGGAGATGGCTTCGGCGGTCCCAGCTGATCGGCTGTTGCCGGCTGGGCGCGCCGAGCGGGCTCGCGTAGGCAGTGTCTATTCAGCCACGCAGGAGCGCCTGCATCTCGCCGACTCGCCGTTCGAGTGCGGCACGCAAATCGGGGCCAGGAGCAGAGAACAGCTCGACTTCAATCTCGACTTCGAGCTCGCTGCCAGAGCGCCCGCTCCACGTTCCAGCGGCGAATCCGTCGACCAGCACCACAGGACGGGCGTCGCCGTCGCCGCCATACACGCGGTCTTCGACGCCTTCGGCGAAGCGCCCACGGCCGCCCGGGGCATAGGCGCTCGTGTACGGGTCGTGCGTAGGCAGCAGGTCGACCGTGTTGGCCGGCGGCGCAGCGTTCTCGAAGGCGGCGGCGTCTTCTGAGCGCAGCCGCAATCCGGGTTCGATCGCGATTGTGTCGACGCGCTCCCATGCACTCGTGGCTGCGCCCGGATCCGCCCCGCTCCACCAGAGGAAGTCTTCGAGGCGCGCTGGCCCGAAGGCCCGCAGATACTCACTCGCCAACCAGGCCAAGGCTTGCGCCCGCTCAGCCACAGGGACGTCCGCCACGACGTAGCGCAGCTCGTTGGACCTCAGCCGCTCGGGGGCGACGCGCATCAGCGACCCGTCGCGCGTCAGTCCTGCCAGGAGCGGCGCCAGTGGATACCGCGTGCTCGTCTGATCGCGAAGCTCCCGCGCGGTCCTTGGCTGCGCACAAGCTTCGAGGATCGCGGCCCGCAGCCGGGCGTAGTCCTGCTCCGGCATCTCGATGTCTGGCGGTCCGTTTGCGTCCAGCGGCGCAAGCGCGCGGAACAGCAGGTGGGCGGTTCGGCGTGGCAGCAAGTGGATCGCGCCGCGCATGGCCGGCAGGCGTACGCCATCAAGCCCGCGATACGTCGCCGCGTCGAAGCCCGGGGTGCGGGCCCACAAGGCAAGCGGCGCGCTCGGGTGCGCTGCGTGGACGCCGATCATGTCGCGAAGCGCCGAATTCGCGTCACTCGCGCTGGTGTCGGCGCCGTGATGGTCGGCGCCACGGCCGCGATCACCTAGGCGCTGGCGCTCATACGACCAGCCCCGCAGGCGCGACTGGGCGTCGCTCATTGCGCGAGGCTGCTGTCGATCAGCGCCTCGATTTCGTTGACGGCCTGGTTGACGTCTCCTCGAATCTTCTCCTCGAGGCGCTGCGTCCGCTCCGCTGTCTGGGAGATGGCTTGGTATGCCATGAAACCGCCGACCACCAGGGCGAGCAGCAACGTCAGCGTCACCAGGCGCCGAAGGGTGGAGAAAAAGCCGCGGCGCCGCTTGGGAGGAGCCGGCGCGGGCGCGGCCACAACCGGAGGTGCAAGCCGCTGTCGCCTCGGGCGCTCGTTGCGCTCGGCGCGGGATCGCTTTGGGCTCCGGGCCGGCTCGGCCACGACCGGCGCAGGACGTGGTTCTTCGCGCAAAGGCTGAAGCGGTGGACGCCGCCGCGGTGGCATCGGTGAAGTGGCGGCCGTCTGGTCGCGGAGCATGCGCGTGGTGTCGTCGACACCCAGCGCCACGGTTTGATCCGACGATCCGAGCGCCTGCAATCCGCGCAAACCGTCGCGCAACGCCACTTCCATGTCTGTCGCCGTGGCGTAGCGCATCTGCGGCCGAGGAGCTAGGGCTTTGAGCACGGCGGCGGCAAGGGTCGGCGGCACGCCGGCCGCCAGCAGATCCGGAGACACCGGCGCACCAGCCTCCTGCTGGCGAGCGAGCTCGGGCAGCGACTTGCCGTCGTAGGGAAGCCGGCCGGTGAGAGCCTGGTAGGCGACGACGCCCAGCGCGTAGACGTCGGACGCCCGGCCCGCCGGCTCCCCACGCGTCTGCTCGGGCGAGAGGTAGGCCGCCGTTCCCAGCACCGACCCGACTTTGGTGATGTCGGATTGCTCTGCGGCCTTGGCGATGCCGAAATCCGCGAGCTTGAGTTGGTTGTCGCGGTTCACGAGCAGATTTCCCGGCTTGACGTCACGATGGATGACGCCGTGCCGGTGCGCGTAGTCGAGCCCGCGGCACGCCTGAGCGAGCAGATCGACCGCGCGATGTGGCTCTATCGCTCCACGATCGCGCAGCATCTCGGCGCACGACTCTCCGTCGACGTACTCCATGACGATGTACTGGCGCCCTGTTGACTCGTCGAGGCCAAAGTCGTAGACCTGTACGACGTTCGGGTGGACCAAGCGCGCCGCCGCGAGCGCTTCGCGCCGAAACCGAGCCACGAAAGCCGAGTCATGGGCCAAGTGCTCCGCCAGCAGCTTGACGGCGACGTAGCGCTCCAGCCGGGTGTCGAAAGCCAGCCGTACCGTCGACATCCCGCCCGCGCCCAGCGGGTGTTCCAAGCCGTAGCGATCCGCGAAGAGCTCAGGCATCAATCCTCTTCAGATTCTTCTTCTTGATCGTCTGAGACACCGTCTTGGGGCGGAGGTTGCACGCCTGGTTCGCCCTGGCCTTGTCCCTGACTTTCGCCCTGGCCGTCGCCGGGCTCCTGAGCTTGCCCTTGGTTCTGGCCTTCGGCCGGGTCCTGGCCTTCGCTCGGGTCCTGACCCTGACCCTGGCCTTCGCCCGGGTCCTGACCCTGACCCCGGCCTTGGCCCTGGCCTTCGCTTCCGTCATCGCCCTCGCCGTCCTGATCGCCGCCTGCCGGCGCAGGCGGAGGTGTAGCGGTCACGGTAGGAACCGGAATGGGGGTGACCGTGGGCGTCGCCGGG
Source organism: Actinomycetota bacterium (assembly GCA_016781085.1). Classification (GTDB taxonomy): domain Bacteria; phylum Actinomycetota; class Thermoleophilia; order Solirubrobacterales; family Solirubrobacteraceae; genus LC5-1. Next base: position 7,150 of record JADDQZ010000035.1, on the reverse strand, counting down.
GCGGGGGTCGCTTCTCGTGGTACGGATGGCTGACATTCCTGCTGCACGCGCGATGCCAGGTGATCGAGCCCCTGCCGCAATCGCGCGCGCAGCGGCCGGCGTACGCGGCGAGGCAGTTGCTCCACCTGTTGCTGCGCTTGCGCGACTCGTTGGTTCGCTCGCTCGCAGTCGCCCTGCTCGACCGCCTCCTCGACTCCGCGGACGGTTTCCGCGATGGCCTCGCCTTGTTTGCGCGGGATCAACTTGCGCTCGTCTTGGCCACAGGCAGCGAGTAGCAGCGCCGCTCCGATCAAGACGGCGATGACAGATCTCGCGACGGGCCGGCTCAAGATCATTCGGGGCGCCCCGGGACAGCGGATCACTGCCCATGTCGCAGCCGCTCGGCCAGGGAGTCCGGCAGGCGTGCTGCGCGGATGGCTGCTTGCGCCCCGGCGATGTCGTAGGACTCCCGTCGCCACTCAGCGCGACGGGCGGTGGTGTCGAGCAGAAGCCATGCGGCCCGTGGGTCACTGTCCCGTGGCTGCCCCACGCTACCGGGGTTGAGTAGCCACTCACCCTTGGACAAATCGGCGGCTTCACCGGGGCGCCGAGTCGATCCTGTCGCCGGCTCGCCTTCCAGCCTGTGAAAGGACAGCGCGACGTGCGAGTGCCCGATCAGCGTGACCCGGTTGCGCGTGACGTCGAGGCAGAGCTCGGCAGCGAGTGCGGACAGGACGTACTCCCACACCGGATCCCGCGGCGAGGCATGAAACAGGCCGATGCTCTCGGCGACTCCCGTGGGTTGCAGCCCGCCGAGGAAGTCGAGCGCGGCCTGGGTCATGACCTCTTGTGTCCAGCGAACCGCGAGCGCGGCTCCCTTGGAGAAGTCGTCGATCGGCAGTCGTCCCGTCACCGCAAGGTCGTGGTTGCCGGCGAGGGTGAGCGAGCAGTGGTTGGCTGCCAGAGCGACGCAGGCGTCGGGCTCGGCACCGTACCCGACGAGGTCTCCCAGGCACCAGAGCTCTTCGACGTCGGCTTTTTCTGCTGCCGAGATGACCGCCTCGAAGGCGTGGCGGTTGCCGTGGATGTCGGAAGCGATGGCGACGCGCATATTGTCGTGCTGGGCCTGTCTAGGCTTTCGAGGATGCCGCGCTCACTACGCCTGCCAGCGATGCTCGTGGCGGTTGTCGTGGTCGCGGAAGCCGGAGTCCTGCTGCTGCGTCCGCGCGAAAGCGGCCCGCAACCGAAGGCTGTCCTTCCGACAGCCTATTTCAGCACCGCCGAAATCGACCGCGCGGAAGCCTTTCGCTCTCGCCAACTCGCTTTGTACGGCTTGCGACTGGCGATCGAGGCAGGCGTGCTGGTCGCACTCGTACGGCGTCCTCCCAAGCGCTTGACGGGCGCCACGCGACGGCCGGTCGTACTCGGTGCGGTCGCCGGTGCCGGCATCTCGCTGGCTCTAGGGGCGGCGACCCTGCCAGTGCGCGTGATCGCGCGCGAAGCGTCCAAGGACGTCGGGCTCGTCACGCAAGGATGGGCGGACTACGCAGCCGACGTCGTCAAGGGGGAGCTTGTCGGAGCGGCGATGGCCGGTGTCGGCGGCGCGCTCGTAGTCGTCGTCATCCGCCGGTTCGGACGCCGGTGGTGGATCGCCGGCAGCGCGGTGATCGTCGGCTACGGCATCGTGCTGACTTACCTGGCGCCGATCGTCATTGAACCGTTGTTCAACGAATTCAAGCCGCTGCCACGGGGCGACCTGCGCTCCGACGTCCTGTCGCTGGCTTCTCGCGCCGGAGTCGAGGTCGGCGAGGTCTACGAGGTCGACGCGTCCCGGCGCACCACCGCTTCCAACGCGTACGTCGCCGGCCTCGGCCAGACCAAGCGCGTCGTCCTCTACGACAATCTTCTGCGTGACTTCAAGCCAGCGGAAGTCCGCTTGATCGTCGCCCATGAGCTCGCGCACGTTCGCTACCGGGACGTGCCCCAGGGACTGCTCTACCTGGCGCTGGTCGCTCCCATGGCCATGTTCGCAACCGCGCTGGCGGCGGAGCGGTTGACTCCGCGCCGCGCGGCGACGCCGGCCGCGTCGCTGCCCGCCATCGCGCTGTCAGCAATGGTCCTCACGGTTTCTGTCGGCTTCATCTCCAACCAGCTTTCAAGGGCAGTAGAGAAGCGCGCGGACTTCTACGCCCTGGGGCTCGTCCCTGAGCCTGACGTGATGATTGCCATGCAACAGCGCCTGGTGAGGTCCAACGTCTCAGACCCAGACCCGCCGGCGCTCGTTCGCCTGTTGCTGGCCACGCATCCGCCGGCGATCGAGCGCATCGGCATGGCCGAAGCGCTGCGGGACTGACCGCGGCCCTGCGGCCGGCTCAGGTGTGCGAGCCGGACCCGGGGTCGCGGTCGTTGCTGTCGAGTTCGGGCAAGCCCTTGATGCTCTGTCGCGTCGCCCACTTGGCGTAGTTGTCTTCCATCGCGTCGATCAGCTCGCGCATGAAGGCCGCCGAGAGATTCAGGCGCGCGACCGCGACTCCGGGGATCTCTATGTCTTCGACTTCGTGGTCGACCCGCCCGAGGGTGATTGTGAACTCGTAGTCGGAGTGCGACACGTTGGCGAAGTTGGCGTAGATGCCGGCCATCACCTCGGGAGAGGTGTGGAGGTTGATGTGACGCTGCGGTCCGCCTTCTTCCATGGCGCCTAGTATCGCAGCGGTGCGCATCGTCGTCCTCGCGGTCGGAAGGATGCGCCCGCCGCTCGCAGTGGCTTCAGACCACTATTTGAAGCTGCTGCGCAAGCAGGCCCGGGTTGAGGTCGTCGAGTTACGCGACGACGAGCGCGTCGAGCGCCGAATCCCGCCGCGGGCGTATGTGGTCCTGCTCGATGCGGCCGGACGGACGCAGACATCCGAGCAATTCGCGGTGTGGCTTGAGGACCGGCGCCACCGCGGGCTCGACGTGGTGTTCGTGCTGGGAGGCGCCTTCGGGATCGAGCTGGAACGCTGCGACTACAAGCTTTCGCTCGGCGCGATGACGCTTCCGCACCTGCTCGCGCGGGTGGTTTTGCTGGAACAGATATTCCGGGCCCACAAGATCCTGGCCGGAGAGCCGTACCACCACTGAGGCCCTGCCCGTGGCCCCGTCGGCACGGCTGGGTCCGCGTGCGCCTGTGCCCGCACGCGGCCGCAGGCGGTGTCCGGCGCTGCCAAGCTGGCATCCTGAGGAAGCTGATGAGCGCTGAAGCCCCCACAAGTCCCCTGAGCGAGCTGCGCGCCGCCGTGCGCGCCGCCGCCGCGGCGTTGAGCTCGAGCGCCGGGGAAGGCTCCTTCCGGCTGACGCTCGAGCGCCCCAAGAAGGCGGGCTTCGGCGATTACTCGACCAATGCCGCGCTGCTGCTGGCACCCGCGCTTGGGCAGTCCCCGCGTGCGGTCGCTGAGCGATTGGGCGAAGACTTGACGAGCCGGCTCGATGGGTTGGTGGACTCGGTCGAGGTCGCCGGTCCGGGTTTTCTGAACTTCTTCTTGTCTGACGCCTGGCTCGCGCGCGCGACTTCCTTCGTACTGCTTGCCGGCGACGACTGGGGTGCCGGGGGCGCCGAGCCGGCCGAACGCATCCTCGTCGAGTTCGTGTCGGCCAACCCGACCGGCCCCATGCACGTCGGGCACGCACGCAACGCGGCCTACGGCGATGCCCTGTCACGGCTGCTGGCGCTGCGCGGCCACAGCGTGGAGCGCGAGTTCTACGTCAACGACTTCGGCACGCAGGCACGCAAGCTCGGAGAGTCGATCCAGGCCCGCGCGCGCGGTCAGCAAGCGCCCGAAGGCGGCTACCAGGGCGAGTACGTCGCCGAGCTGGCCGCGGAGATCCCGCGGGCGGCCGAGATGGACCTCGACCAGCTCACGGGCGAAGGCATCGAGCGGATGGTTGCGCGCACCCGCGCAAGCCTCGAGAAGTTCGGTGTCGCCTTCGATCGCTGGTTCTTCGAGCACAAGCTGCACTCGGGAACGCCTTCGCTGGTGGAGCACGCCTTCGACGTGCTCGAGGAGCAGGGACGCAGTTACCGCTCCGAAGGCGCCTTGTGGCTACGGACAAGTGACTTCGGCGACGACAAGGACCGCGTACTCGAGCGCTCCAGCGGCGATCACACCTACTTCGCTTCTGACATCGCCTACCACCAGGAGAAGCGCGAACGCGGCTTCGATCGCTTGATCGACGTGCTCGGCGCCGACCACCACGGCTACGTCGGACGCATGCACGCCGCCTTCCAGGCGCTGGGCGGCGAAAGCGACCGGCTGGAACTGCTGATCATGCAGTTCGTCCACCTCGTCTCGCGTGGCGAGCGGTCGTCGATGTCCAAACGCTCCGGCCATTTCGTCACGCTCGACGAGTTGATCGAGGAGATCGGCGTCGACGCCGCTCGCTGGTATCTGCTCGCTCGTTCGCACGACACGACGATCGACTTGGACATCGATCTTGCGCGCGAGCAATCGAGCGACAACCCGGTTTATTACGTGCAATACGCGCACGCCCGGATTTCCTCCATGCTCGACCGGCTTGGTGAGCAGCGGGTGACTCAAGCGGCTCAGGCCGAAGTTCCGGGCGATGCGAGGCTCGAGCCTTCCGAGCGCGAGCTCGTCAAGAAGCTGCTCTCGTTCCCCGACGAGCTGGCCGAAGCCGAAGTTCGGCGCGCCCCGCATCGAATCGCGGCCTACGCGCTGGAGCTGGCGCAGGCGTTCACCGCGTTCTACCGCGATTGCAAGGTGATCGGGGTGGAGCCAGAGGAAGTCGAGACCCGGCGCATTCAGCTCTGCCTGGGTGCTCAGAAGACGATCGCCCGCTCGCTGGAGCTGCTGGGCGTGTCGGCGCCGCGGTCGATGTAGCGGCGGCGCGTTGACTGACTAGGCGGATCCTTCGCCCAACGCGCCCTCGGCAGCTTCCCGCTGGCCTCGGCGAAGCGGCGGGTCGACGCCCATCACCCAGTGCAGAGCCCGAACCAACGGATGCGTGGGGAACTTCTCGAACAGCAGCGCCGAGGGGACCCCGATGAGCACGACGAAGAAGAGCATCAACAGACGGTTGACGAGCAGGCGCCTGAGCACCAAGACAGCGGAAGTGAAGTCGCTCGGCTTTCGCGGCCGCCAGACGCCGTGGAGGAAGCTCACGAAGTGAGGCCAGGGCCAGTGCAAAGGGTCCTCTACAAGCTTTCGAAGATGTTCAAACCGGTCGAATCAAGCCAGCCTTGCGCGATTCCGTTGAGCCGGGTCAAGTCACCGGTGAACATGACTACGCCCATCGCGATGAGCACGATGCCTGATATAGCGGTGACGATGGCGTAGTGATTGCGCAGCCACTTGAACGTCGTGGTGGCGCGGGAAAAGGCGACGGCCGTCAGCAGGAACGGGACCGCCAGCCCCAGCGAGTAGGCGAACAGCAGCATCGCGCCCGTGGCGATCGTGTCGCCTTGGGCCGCGGTGGCAAGAATCGCGCCGAGCGTCGGCCCGGCGCACGGTGTCCAAGCGACCGCAAAGGCCGCTCCGGCCACCAGCGGACCGCCGGAGCCGGCGCGCTCGATCAGCTTCTGCGGGCGCCACTGCACGTTGAGGCGGTTGACGAAAGGCGTCAGCAGCAGGAAAACGCCGAAAACGACGATCACCGCGCCGGCGATTCTTTCGAGCGTCCGCTGGTTGGCCGACAGCGCCGACCCAAGCCCGGTGGCCGTCATGCCGAGCGCCATGAAGACGACGGTGAACGAGAGGCAGAAGACGATCGCGGGGCCAAGGACGCGCGACCCGCGGCTGCCGGCCCTCAGGTCTGCTACGGAAACGCCGGACACCGCAGAGAGATAGCCCGGCACGAGCGGCAGCACGCAAGGTGAGATGAAAGAGATGAAGCCGACCGCAAAGGCGGCGAGCAGCGTCGGCTGCAGCGCTTCGCTCACGAGTCGAAGGCCGCAAGCTCAGCCGCGAGGCGCTTCTCGTCGGCTGCGGCAAGTGGTGACGTGGAGGAGCGGGGAAAGCCGCCCGGCGCGGGGTTGGTGTCCTCGCCGTGTGCCGGACGGAGGGTCCGCGCAGAGTTGGCGTCGAGCGCAAGGCCGTTGTCGGCGGCGGCGAGTCCGGAGCCGTCGGCTGGCACAGGGTTGGCACGCCAGCGGCGGGCAGCAAGGACGATCGTGAGAAGACCGAGCCCGCCCAAGAGCACCGGCACGACGTAGATCGCGAGGTTGAAGCCCTCGTCACTGGGCGGCATTGCCAGCACGCTGGGCCCGAACTCGGCGACCATCGCCTGCTTGATCTGCTCCTTCGTCTGTCCCTGCTCGATGCGCTGCTGGATGAACACGCGCTGATCGTCGGCGATCGCCGACTTCGAGACGTTGAGCGGCGTGCCGCATTGCACGCACATGACTTCGTCTTCGATGTCGACCAGCGAAGCGGGCGGTTCGGCTGCTGAAGCGGAGACCGCAGCCGCAGCGAAGAGCGAGCACAGGACAACCAGCAGGGGGAGGGCTCGTCTCGTCACGCCTTCTCCGCCAGCAGGGGCGGCAGCGTCTCGTCGAGCCACTTCTGGTCGATCTGGCCCGCTCTGTGGGCCGCGATCCGCCCCTTGCGGTCGAGGACGAACGTTTCCGGGACGCGTGCCACTTGTAGGTGCTCCTGTGTGAACTGGCCGTCTCGGTCGCGCAAGCTGGGGAACGTCAGTCCGAGCTCCTTGTTCATGGTCAGCGCCTTTTCGGTGAAGTCCTCGCGATTGATGCCGAGAACCAAGCCGTTGCTCTTCTGCATGCGCTCATGGGCGCGTTCAAGCAGCGGCAATTCGTCCACGCACGGCTTGCACCACGTCGCCCAGACGTTGACCACAACAACCTGGCCGCGATAGTCCGAGAGCGACTTCGCTTCTCCCGCGGCTCCCAGCTCGGGAAGCGTCTGCTCAGGCGCCGACGGACGCTTGCCTTCGGCCAGTGCTTGATCGATGGAATCGCCCGTAGCGTTCGCCGTCATGCCGTAGGCGAGCAGCCCGACAAGCGCCGCGCAGGCCACGACGACCGCCCATGAGACCCCAGAACGCACGTCTCTGAGAATAGTCCCCGCCGGTTCTGTCGGCGCTAGGATCCGCTACGCGTGCGTCAGTAGCTCAGTTGGCAGAGCGTCGGCTTCCCAAGCCGAAGGTCGCGGGTTCG
>JADDQZ010000012.1 GCA_016781085.1 Actinomycetota bacterium | reverse complement strand
AGGACCACAACCGCACCGTGTCCACGGGGGACCAGACCAGGCACCCGGAATTCGCGTTGGCGCGTTGGGCGGCGGAGAATCTGTCGCCGGCGCAACGCGGCCGGGCAACCGTGTTCACGTCCGGGGAACACTGCCCGATGTGCTCGGCGGCGCACGGATGGGTCGGTCTCGGCCGCATCGTCTACGCGCACTCGTCGGAGCAGTTGGCCGAGTGGCTCGACGAGATGGGCGTTCCCCGGCCGCCGGTGCGGACGATCCCGATTCAAGACGTCATCCCCGGCGTCGAGGTGCAAGGCCCCATCGCTCATCTCGAAGTGGAGGTTCGCGCGCTGCACCGACGGTTCCATCGCCGGACTTAGGGGCGAGCCGGGGCACACGGAGCCTCAGGCTTTGTAAGAGATCCGCAGCTGGTCCGCGTTGGCTGTGAACGACCGTGAAGTCGAGCAGCGCACGCGCACGCGCACCTCTCCCGTGGTGCTGACGAAGCCCGCGGGACTCGCGCCGGCCGGAGCGGTGATGGTCGTTGTCGTTCCCACGGAGCGAGAGTCGAGCGTCACCCAGCTCGAAGTGCTGTAGCGGTACGCGCTGACCGTCTGGCCGCACGAGCGAGAGTTGCCGCCCCGGTAGGTGACGGCAAGGTCGCTTAGCGTCGACGGGACTCCGGTGAAGCGCCCGTACCAGTCGGTCACCCGAGTGCCGCTGGTCGTCGAGTTGATCCGCAACAGCACTCCGTCCGCGGCAGCCAGTGACGCGACGGCGCCGCTGCGCAGGGTGCCCGCAAGCACCGACGCGCCGGCGGGCGCAGCGCTGTAGGACTGAGTGGGCGCGGGAGTCGGCGTCGGCGTCGGCGTCGGCGTCGGAGTCGGCGTGCTGACGGGATCCGTAGAAGCCGCGACCGCGACCGGCGTCATGAAGCCGTACATCCTCCCCGTAACCGGGCGCAGGGGATCACCAAAGAATCCGAACGCCAACGTCGCCCGCGCCGCGTTCTCGGCGTGGGCGCGCAGCTTCGCGATCACCTGTGCGGGAGTCATACCGGCGCACGGCGCAGGCGACACACCGGCCTCGCCCAGACACAGGGCCGCGATGCCCGCGACATGCGGCGAGGCCATGCTCGTCCCCGAGCTGAGCGCATACCCCGCTCGCATCCACGTCGAGCGGATGCACGAGCCGGGAGCGGCGATCAGGTGAGCGGCGCCCTGAGTCGTCGCGGCGTAGTTGGAGTAGCTGGCGTACTTGTCGTCGCTTTCGCCGCTCATACAGGAAGGCGCCGCGCCGGTCGCGCCGCCGGCCCCGTCGCCGTCGCTGACCGCCGCGACCGTCAGCACCTCCGGATAGGCGGCGGGCGTGTCCGGCGTCTTGGCGTAGTCGAAGTCCCAGCCGTCGTTACCGGCCGCGACCGTGAAGGTGACGCCCGCGCGCGTCGCCGCGCAGATCGACTTGTGCTCGGGATCGGTCGTCGTGTCGCACGTGGCCACCGGCGAGCCGCCACCGCCGAGGCTCATGTTCGCGACTTTGATGTTCAGCCGCACCGCATTGTTGGCGACCCAGTCGATTCCGCAGAGAACTTGGGAGGACGTGCCGCTGCCGCTGTCGTCGAGCACCTTGACCGGGTGGATCACGCTTGCGGGAGCGACGCCGACGACTCCGGAGCCCTGATTGCGCGCCGCGATCGTTCCGGCGACATGCGTTCCGTGGCCGTTGCCGTCGGTCGGAGCCGCCCCCGGATTGACGCAATTGACGCCTTCGCCGACGTTGAGATCGGGATGTGAGAGATCGACGCCGGTGTCGATGACCGCGATATCGACCGAACTGGCCCCGCGCGCCTGCCCGGCTGCCACGGCGCCGATGCGCTTGATGCCCGTCGGCACTACCTCGCCGCTCGCCACGGCGAAGCCCACCGCGTGGACGCGCCGGTCGGCGACGACGGCCGCAACCTGGGGATCCTCGCGCAACCGCTGCACCTGCCCGGACGAGAGCTTGGCGGCGAAGCCCTTGACCGCCTTGTCGTAACGCAGCGAAGCGCGGAAGCCTTGTTCGCGCTGGCGTTGCTCGGTCGCTCGGTCCGGCTGGGAGACCGAGGACTTGTAGACGACGACATAGCGGCCGGGAATGGCATCGACGGCCCGCGGCGCAGCGGCAGCGGCTTCGGTCACGGAAACAAACCCGACGAAGGCAAGGACAGCGAGAGCGCGCTTGAAGTTCACATCCAATGAATCGACGCACCGCTCGGACTGCTTTATGGCAACGGACGAAAAAGTTGCCGGCGGGGATGAGACATCCGCGGCCGAACGGTCAGTCGCGGTCCGGCCAGACGCTCGGTGGCGGCGCCGATCCAGATCCGGCGGCCGAGCACGACGCGGCGCCTAGGTCATGACCTCTCTGGCGACGCCTGATTCGGTCCCGCGACACGCAGCCGGGCGATCCCGCAGAGCCCGACCGGACTGAAGCGAGGCTGCAAGGCAGAGAGCTGGCCATCCGGTGCCAACTCGATTGTCACTCGCGCCGGTCGTGCCGTGATGAACCCTCGGACCCAGGCAGCGCGTCCGGGGTCGTAGCCGGAGAACCGGCCCAGCACCGGAAGCAGGCAGCGAGGCCCGAATCGCGTAACGCTGACCCGTAGCACTTCCGCCGCCCAGCGAACCTCCGCTTGGGCTACCCGGGCCGAGTCATGCTCGTTCCAAGAGAACTGCGCGAGCTGCTTGGGAATCGCCCAGATACGGTGGCCGCCGGCCACCGACTCCGGGTCGTCCACAAGCGCGACCGCAATCCGCACAGACGGCGCGGCCGGGGCAGGACGAACGCCGTCCGAAAACAGAAGCTCCGCGTATTCGAGCGACGACCCCCGGCCGTAGAAGCCCAGCAGCAGACCGCCGGGCATCGCGCGCGAACCTCGAGCCCGCAGGCGGCTGGAAGCACGCGCGGACGCCGAGACGAGAGCCGGCACGATCAGCACCGGACCACGAAGACGCCACGGAGGCGACGGATGCGTTGCGGTCGGCGGAGATTCGATCACGGGAGGGAAGTTGCGTCCGCTGTGGGACATCATTGCGCGCCACTGCGTCAGCCGCGAAATGAAGCCGAGCGGTCGCGCAGTTCGACTGCCTCCCGCTCGATCTGATCGATTTCGTGATCTTCCAGCGACTCCAGCTTGACCAGCTCTGTTCTCGCGCTGGCGTGCGCGCGAAGGATCTCATCGAGCTTGAGCTGGATGGCGCGCGTATCACGGTTCTGGGTGTATTGGAGGGAGCAGGCGATCACGAACGTGACCACGGACGCGATGGCCGAAGGCCATAACAGCCACGTGTCGTTCCAACCCAGGAACCAGCCGCTGCCAATCCAAAGAAGAACAAGCACTAGTGCCGTCAGGAAGCCCGCCGGCGATCCGACTATCTGCGGGATTCGGAGGGCGATGCCACGGATCAAACGCATGCCTGCTTATTCCCGCGCCCCCCGCCTGCCAAGCAGTCGTTTGCCGACGAGGCGGGATCGAGGCGCTGAGACGCGAAGCATCGAGCCGCCTCCCTGACTTGCCCACAGAGGAGACTTCGGCCGGAGGGTGCCGTGCCCGTGTCGCAGCCGCTGTCTGCACCCGACAGCGGCTGTCCCGCTGGTTCAGTTGGACTTCAAGCCCTCAGGTGCGGACGTCACCCAGCAACTGGTAAAGCTCCGTGACGTCGGTCGTCAGCGGCGTCCCTTGATCTCGGAGCCGTCGAAGGTCTCGCAGCAGCTCACCGCGGTCCCGCTCGCTCATCCCGTGTTGAGCGTCGGTCTGGTGTTGTTCCAACCAGCCAAGCATCTCGTCCCAGTCGCGCCACTCGCGCTCCCGCAGCACCACTCGTATGTCAGCAACTCCGTAGCCAGCCATGAAGTCGGGTTGCCCGGAGAAGCGCTTGCGCACACGGTCGGCGAGCGTTTGCGCGGGCGCCGCCGGTCGAGGCGCGATAACAGACCGGCATCGTGGCGCTCGGCGAGCCTCGACCGCGTTGGGTTGGGCCTTCGGGAAGTGGGGCCCAAGCTCCCGGCGACGTCATCGGTGACGCGTTAGCGTTCGCATCCCGGCGGCACCGGGCAGGACCTCGGGATGCCTGCACCCACTTACCCGGACGATCGGCTTGAACGATCGCGCTTCTTCGACGGGCCCACTCCGCGCACTCCGGAACGCGAGCGCGAAGTCGCCGCGCTGGCGTCTCTGGTCGACCGCGGCGATCTCTTCGCAGAGCGCGAACTGGCGCCCGTCGCGGGCGCGTCGAGCTACCGGTTGCGCGGCTCGGGCCGAGAGTTCGTCCTGCGCCACGGGACCCAAGACGTCGCGATTCTCGACGAGGTCTTTCGCAAGCGCCTGTACGAACCGCCGCCCGCCGTGCAGGATGCGCTTGCCGAGTCCGCGCGCCCGCTGACCGTCGTCGATGCCGGCGCCAACATCGGCTTGTTCAGCCTCTTCATTGCCGAGCGGCTAGCGCCACAGGCCGTCATCGCATTCGAGCCCGACCGGTCGAACTTCGAATTGCTCGAGGCGTGCGCGACGCGCAACGGCAACGACGTCCGCTGGCACTTGGTGCCCGCCTGCGCGGGGACGCACGACGGCAGCATCCGATTCCGTGCCGGCTTGTTCGCGTCTTCGCGGATGGCCGACGGAACGCCGACAGACGGCGAGACGGTCGTGACGCCGATGGTCGACTTCTTTCCCTACCTCGAGGACGCCGACCTTGTGAAGATCGACATCGAAGGCGGCGAGTGGGCGCTGCTGTCCGATCCGCGGCTGGCGAGCGTTGGGGTCCGGGCGATCGCGCTCGAATATCACTTCCACCTGAGTCCGCCCGGCGCGGCACCAGGTCGGGTCGCCGAGCGCCTGTTGCACCGTGCCGGTTTCGCCACCGAAGTCCTCCACGAGCGGCCCGACGGCCAAGGCATGTTGTGGGCCTGGAAGGATACGTCCGTATCTCGCTCGAGGACAAAGCGAGACGAACGCCCAGGAACTAATCCTGCGTAATGCCGGCGCTACGGGCACCGTTTCCCCGGCTCGTCGCAACCCGGACCGTGCGCCTGCGCGTGCCGCTGCTAGGCCGCCCGGTCGGGGACACGCTTCAGACGTGACTCGACCATGACGCGCGAAGCGACCGCTGCCGCCACATGCTTCTGAGGCCCACCTCCCTTCACGCGCACCGGCATGGCCCGGTCTTGGTTCCGCTCAACGTCGTCGGGCTCGAGCCGGAGATCCTTGCGCTGAGAGAGCGCTGGGCGGTCAAGGAGGAGTTCCACCTCACCGCGATCTCTGCGTCCTGGCTTGCGGAGCGGCTCGGACGCGACGTCGACGCTGTCTCGGTCGCCGCTGCCGAGGCGGCGAGCGAGAACACCGTGACCGCCGTGACCTTGCGCCGCGAGTTGCGCGTCGTCCGCACGGATGCGGAGCGCACGATCGTCGCGATGGCCCACGCCGAAGGCCTCGACCCCTTCTACGCGGAGCTCGCCTTGCGCTTGGACGCGCCGGTGCCTGTGCCGCCCGCGCACGTCACCCTTTACACCCGGCCCGGAGGAGAAGCGATCGGGCTGCACGAGGACGCAGACCTGGATCGACTGAGTGAGCCGGTCGAGCTCTCGCTCTGGTGAGACCGAACCGCAACTTCCGGCCCGCTCCCGTCGCGCGTCGAGGGTGCTATCGGATGCTCGCCCGGTTCACGCCGAGCGCTGCACCGGCTGCTGCGCGCGGGCTGCAAGCGCGAGAGCGGCCAACGCGGCTGCCTGCACCGCCGCATCGACGAAATACATCCGCGAGATCCGGGCGTTAGCGGCGTAGAAGACATCGATCGCCGCCAACCCCGCGGCACAACCAGCCGCGATGCCGACGATCTCGGGAGTCACGCGTCGGCGGGCCGCGGCCGCGAGCAGACCCGCTCCAACCGGAGTCACGACGGCTCCAACCGTTTCAACGAGCCACCAATCCGCTTTCGGCCCGGTTACGGCCTCGAATGCCCGGCGCGAGACGAACGGGGCCACGCCCGTGACGGCGTAGTAGCCGCCCTGCGCCGCGATCACCGCGCGAAGCGTCACCGGCCGTATTCGGCTTCGAGGACTTCCAGTTCCCACACCTCGCTGTCGCGCGAGACGGGCCCGGCACCGCTGTGCTGACGGTGTCCTTCGGCGAATTGGGCGGATTGCATCCAGCTCTCGAAGTCCTCTCGCGAGCGCCAGCGGGTGTAGACGAGATAGCGGTCGCCAGACTTGGGGCGCAGCAGTTCGAACGCCTCGAACCCCTTCGCGCCGGAGACCTTGCCGGCGCGCGCCGCGAAGCGCTGCTCGAATTCCTCACGCCGCTCCGGCGCGACCGTCACCGCGTTGATCACAACGACGCTCATCTCGATCCTTTTCAGTTGCTCTTCCGCTTGAGCGGACCGTATAGATGCGGGTCACCGCTCAGCGAGTGCCCCATGGTGGCGTGTGGTCACAAGCAGCCGCTCCTACCGTAGGGCTGGGCCATGCCTTTGATCGAGGCCCGCGGGCTGGCGAAGACCTTCGGTCGTGGCCGAGCCGCGCGTCTGAGACAAGACGGAGCCGCATAGCCCCGTCAAGCGTCACGCTTCGCCGGACCGTCTCACAATCGTTCGTTATTGCGACGGGGTGGGGTGCTGTCGGGCGGCGTCATTGAACCGTGACAGTCCGCGCGGTCCCATGCGCTCGAGAACGGGGGCGAAGCGCTCTTTCTCGGATCCGACCGTTGAGTTCGCCGTTCCTCTGGGGCGAGCGTGGGCCGCTCACTCCCTTCGATCCTTGCGCCTCGAGCGGGGTAAACAACGATGGTGGCGGTAATCAGGCGAAAGTGGGGCGAGGAGGAGTGGCAGCGCCACTGGCGGAATGTCCCGCGCGCGAAACAACGGTTGATCGAGGAGGCAATGCGTCGAGGAAGCGAACCTGGTCTGTTATGGGCGCAATCCGCTGCTGGGGCTGTACTGGTCTACGGCAAGGCGCAGCGGTTACATCGGGCTAGATAGAGAGACGACACCCGCCGCTTGAACGCACGTCCAGGCAGCTTGCGGCCACGTCCTGAGAAAGCGCGCGGGAACGAGCCCGCTGGCTGCGGCGCGGCCGAGGCTCGACGATGCGTTACCTTCGAAATTGTGTCCCGCGCCGTCCTTCTTGCTCTACCAATCGGGCTCGCCCTCTCGGTGGTGCTCGAAAGCATATGGCCGTGGGTTCTGAGCTTCGCGTCTGTCGTCGCCATCCGCGGTACGCCACCGCAAACCGGAAGTCTCCGCGTTAGGCAAGGACGGCGGTGTGTGACAGCGCACGTCGGTCGCTACGCGCGTGACGTCGCGTCGCCGCCACACCTCGATCTAAGCTCGTCATGTGTTCGTAGGTGTCGATGACTGCGCGCAGCTGGTCGCAACGATCTTCGTCGGTGTACGCGCGGTATGTCGACGCGCCGTGCGTCAGCACGCCCACCTCGATTTGGCGGGGTATTAAGTCGTCCACCATGGCCGCGCGCCGTGCCCTAGGTCTCCTGAGCTACCGCCAGGGAAGTGACCTTCTCTAAAGCCGCGGACGCGACACTCGAGACACCGCGTCGGGTGCGGCATACGCTTTTGCGTCGTGACGACGTCGAACACGACTGAGACGAGCGTTCGCGACTCGGCGTCTGGTTCGGCGTCGCCGGCTGCGTCTCCGGGTTCGTCTCCGAGAGTCGCCGCGGCACTGGTTTTCCTGGCGTCCGGCGCGGTGCTCGTGCTGGAGATCCTCGGCATCCGGCTGCTCGCACCGTATGTCGGGCTTACGCTGGAAACGACGACGACGGTGATCGGGACCGTCCTCGCCGGAATCGCTGCCGGCGCGGCGCTGGGCGGACGCATGGCCGATCGCATCGCCGACCGGCGCCTGGTGCCCGGACTGCTTGCCGCCGGCGGGCTGCTCGCGATCACCACCGTTCCGCTGCTGCGACTGCTCGGGAGTGTCCTGCAGGGTGGCGGCGACGGCGCCGCGCTCGTGATCACCCTGGTGACGCTGTTTCCGTGCGCCACGGTGCTCAGCGCCGTTACGCCGACGATGGCCAAGCTCCAGCTCCGCGATCTCGATACGACCGGCTCGGTGGTCGGCCGTCTGTCGGCCTGGGCGACCGCCGGAGCGCTCGTCGGGACTTTCGCGACGGGCTTCGTCATCGTGCCGCTGGTTCGGATCGACGTCGCGATCTTCGGAGTGGGCACGGTGCTGCTGATGCTTGGCTTCGCCATGCTGGTCCGCGAGGACGCGAAAGCGCGCAGAACCGCCGCCGGCGGCGCTGCTGCGGCGGTTCTGGCCGTCGTCATCGCGCTTGTCGTCGGCGCCCCATGTGATCTCGCCACCACCTATTACTGCGCTCAGGTGGTCGAGGACCCGGAGAACGCGAGCGGACGCACGTTGGTCCTCGACGACCTTCAACACTCGTACGTCGATCTTGACGACCACACGTATCTGCGCTTCGCGTATACGCGTTGGATCGGCGACGTGATCGACGCCGCGGCCCCGCCAGGGGAGTCACTCGATGCGGTGTTCCTGGGAGGCGGCGGCTTCACGCTTCCCCGTTACGTGGCGGCGACACGACTGGGGTCTCAGTCGCGTGTCCTCGAAGTCGATCCGGCGCTGGTTGATCTCGGACGGAGCCGCCTCGGGCTTCAGACCGGCGCGAATCTCGACGTCATAGCCGGCGACGCTCGCTTGACTCTGCGTGGGCAGCGCGCGAATTCCGCCGACCTCGTCGTCGGAGACGCGTTCGGGGGCCGGTCAATCCCGTGGCACCTGGCCACCACCGAGTTCGTGAGTGACATCGGGCGTGTGCTGCGACCCGACGGGATCTATGCGCTCAACGTGATCGACTATGGATCACTCGCGCTGCTGCGCGCAGAGGCCGCCACGCTGCTGGCCGAGTTTGCCGACGTGGCGTTGATCGCCCGTGCGGGCACCGCCGGTAGCCCAGCCGGCGGCAACCTCGTCCTGGTCGCGTCCGATCGCCCGCTCCCGGCGGCGATCGATCGGCCATCGCGCGGCGCCCGCCTCTACGACCGAGCATCCGTCGCCCGGCTCGCGGCGGGCGCGGACCCGTTGCGCGATGTCGACGCCCCGGCGGATCAGCTACTGACA
>JADDQZ010000013.1:50740-79157 GCA_016781085.1 Actinomycetota bacterium | reverse complement strand
GCACGCGCGCTCGCTCCTTGAGGTTGAGTGTCGAGCGGCAATCGATCGGCAGCGGATAAGCCCGCACCCAGACTTCGCGCCCGTCGTAGTGGACGACTCCCCGCTTCATGTCCACTTCGTAGTCGAACAAGTCGCGGCAGCACTGCAGAAAGTTCCGCCGGTAAGACCGTGTATGGAAACCAACGATGTCGTTGGCCAGCAGCCCGGTGAAGATTTCATCGCGCAAGCGCGCCGGCAGCACTCGCCAGGCGTCCGACTGCGTCCACGGGATGTGGATGAAGTGGTGCAGGAACGCGTCCGGCCGCGCTTCACGGATGAAGCGCGGCAGGGTGTAGAAGTGGTAGTCGTGGACCATCACGACGGGTTCTTCCTGACCGTCGATCTCCTCTAGCACCGCTTGAGCGACGTCTTCGTTGACGGCGTTGTAGCCCTGCTCGAAGGCGAGCACCTCTTCGGCGCGGATGTCGGGGGCGTTGCTGAGGTCCCACAAGTAGTGCTGAATGAACCACAGCATCGGGTTGGCGATGACGTTGTAAAAGGCGTCGTAGGCATCCGGATCCGAAGAGATCAGGCGGATGCGGTACTTGCCGCCCTCCGGCGCCTCGACTTCAAACGGCCGTCCGCCTTCCTGGCGTGCTCGCTCGGCGTCCTGCTCGTTCATGGCCGAAGCGATCCAAACAGCGTCACGGTGCGACGCGAGGCCCTGGAGGGCCGTCACCAACCCGCCCGTCCCGCGCTTCATCGAGCCATCGGGCTGAAACGTCACAGGACCCCGGTTGGAGACAAGCACCAGCGGCCGGCTCTGTGAGCCTGAGTTTTCGTTGTCTCCCATGGTCAAAGCACCTCTGTGAAGATCTTCAGGTAGTCCCGAAGGTAACGCGGCATGAGGAAGTTCTCGCGTACGAACTGCTTGCCGTAGCGCCCGAGCGAGGTACCGAGGTCCGCATCTTCGAGTATTTCAAGCGAGCGGGCCGCGCACTCCTCGATCGACGACACGAGAAACCCGCTCTTGCCGTTCTGGATTTGCAGCGGAATGCCGCCGACCGCGCCGCCGACGAAGGGCCGCCCCTTCCAGAGCGCCTCGCTGACGGTCAGGCCGAAGCCCTCGCGGGTGCTCTTTTGGATCACCACGTCAGACAACGACTGAAAAGCGTTGACTTCAACCGCCCCGACGTTGTTGAAATTGTTGAGGATGTGGATGTCAGGGTCGCCCTCGGCGTGCGCCACCGTCGCGTCGTAGAACTCCCAACCCTCAGGATCGTCGGAAGCCATTGAGCCGACGAGCGCCAGCTGCACCTCCGGGCGACGTTCCTTGACGATGCGGTAGGCATCGATGACGCCCTGAGGGTCCTTCCACGGGTCAAAGCGCGAGACCTGACAAAGCAGTGGGCGCCGCACGTCGATCCCGATCTGATCGCAGATGTGTTCGGCGTCGTCGCGCGAAAGCGCCATGTTCTTCGACGCCAGCGGATCGATGGCGGGCGGCACGATGTGGACGCCGCCATCCAGCCCGTCCGGCACGTAGTCGCGGACGTGAAACAGCGAGGCGGGATAGGGCTCGATGTACGGCAGCAGCCGCTGCATGGTGGCCGGATTGGGGGAGGAGACATCGATGTGGCAGCGCCACACCCAGGCGCGCGCCTTACCCGGCTCCAGCGTGGCGATCGCCGCGGGCTGGGGGTCGTGCACCACGCAGCAATCCCAGCCGCGACTCAGCTCGCGCGCGTTCATCTCGTTGTACTGGTGCCACACCGCCCACTGCTCGTCGGAAACCGCTTGCGGGTTTCCTTGCAGCGCGTTGTGCATGACTTTCGTGGCCTGAAAGAACTCCTCCTGGCCATAGATCACGTGCCACTCGCAGTCCAAGCCGACGTCCTGCATCAGCGGGATCAGCGTGTGCAGGATCTCCGCCACGCCACCCCCGTAGGACGTCGCATTGAGGTGAACGATCCTGGCGCCCTTGAGCGGCTCGGCCAGCTCGCGGATCTCCTCGATCAGCGGTCGGCCAACGATATGCGTGTAGTCGGCGAGGCTCTTGCGAGCGACGACGACGGGCGTAAGCACGGGCGGGGGCTCCTTCGCGGTCTAAGACGGCGCGACCTTAGCGGCTCAAGGCAGCTCGCCAGGCTCCTCGGGGCGCTCGTCGAGCGTCACCCCCACTTGGCGGCGCTTGCCGCTGCTCCATGCTTCGACTTGCACCTTGTCGCCCGGCTGGTAGCGCGCGACTGCGAGCGCGAGATCGTCGGCATCGTTGATCGGGCGGTCTCCTAGCTTCGTCACGACGTCGCCACCAGGGTTGTAGCTCTCTGCCTGAAAGCGGACCTCGTCACCCGATTGCCCGCCGCGCAGGCCCGCCCGGGCCGCCGGGCCACCGGACGTCACCGACTGGATCCACACACCGCGCTCCGCGGGCAGGTCGAAGCGCTCGACGAGCTGAGGAAAGAGCTCCACGGTGCTGACGCCGAGATAGGCGTATTCGACTTCGCCGTCTTCGCGTAGTTGCCTGATCGAGCGCTTGACGATGTCGACCGGCACGGCGAAGCCGACGCCCTCTCCGCCGCCGCTCGTGGAGCGGATCTGTTGGTTGACGCCGATGACTTCGCCACTGGCGTTGACGAGCGGGCCGCCTGAATTGCCGGGGTTGATCGCGGCGTCGGTTTGGATGGCTCCCGGTATCTCAAACGGCGTCAAGGACCTGATCGAGCGGTTGATCGCCGAGACGACACCGACCGACAGCGACTGACGCTCGCCGAACGGCGAGCCGATCGCCGCCACCGGCTCTCCCACTTCGACATCTTTGCTCGATCCAAGCGGCAGGGTCCGGATCTTCAAGCCCGAGGTCTCCACGCGCAGCAGCGCGATGTCGGCGTTCGGATCATGGCCGATCACTTTCGCCGGAACCTTGTTGTGGTCGGCGAACTCCACGAACACTTCGGTGGCGGCACGCGCGTCGCTGCCTTCGCCGTCTGTCACGACGTGGGCATTGGTGACGATCTCACCAGCCGCGCTGATGACAAAGCCGGAGCCGACGCCTTCACCCCCTCCGGACTCGCCGTGCGGACCGGAGTCGTCCGCTCCGAACACGGAGATGATCGTGACCACTCCGGGCGCTTCGCCTTCGTAGATCGCGCGGGGATCGAAGGCGCCTTCGCCTTCGCCTTCGCCTTGCCCAGCTTGCACCAGCTCCACTTGGGTGGTGGTGGTCTCACCGCTTCGTGGAGGAGGAGCAGTCCGCTGGTTGGCGCTGTCTGCAGAGTCGCCGCAACCGGCGAGAAGAGAAGCCGCGAGCACGCAGCTCACCACGACCGGGCGAAAAGGCATAGCAACAAGATACGACGACGCAGCAGACCGGTAACGTGGGTGCGGTGCTCGACGCCCGCGTATACCGCGCCGCGTTCCTGCCTGCCTTCTTCCTGTTATTCGTCGCCGCCTTCGCGCTCGAGAACCGCCCGGCGCCGGCGGTGACGACGTTCGCGCCGGAAGGCTTCGACGCCGCGCGCGCCTTCGGGGAAGGCAATACCCCGCCCCGCAACTCGCTGCGCGAGCTGGCCAGCGCCTTTCCCCGCCGTGCTCCTGCCAGTTCTGGAGATCGACTGCTAGCCGACCGGGTCGCCGAAGAGCTCGCTCGCGACGGCCGCTTCGAAGTCAGCCGTCAACGTGCGCCAGCCGACACCGCCAAAGGCGAAGTAACACTCGAAACGGTGATCGGCGTGCGACCCGGCTTGTCCAACCGGCGCATCGTCGTCGTCGCGCATCGCGACGCAGCCGGTTCCCCGGCTACCGCGGAGTTGTCGGCCACAGCCACGCTGCTGGAGCTGGCCCGCATCGCCGAGCGCCGGGAAGTGCGAAAGACGCTCGTGCTGGTCTCGACATCGGGGGGCAGCGTGGGCGGCGCGGGGGCGCGCGCCTGGGCACAGGACGCCGGCGACCCTCAACTCGTCGACGGCGTGCTCGTACTCGGCGATCTTGCTAGCCGCGAGACACATCGCCCGTGGGTCGTGCCATGGTCCAACGACGAGCGACCGGCGCCACACGACCTGCGACGCACCGTCGAACGGGCGGCGCGCGCCGAAGTCGGAACTGACCCGGGGTCAGCCCGTGCGCTGGTGCAATGGGTGCGCCGGGCACTTCCCTTGACTTATTCCGAACAAGGAGAGCTGGTGGCGGCGGGCTTTCCCGCCGTGCTGTTGCAAGCCTCTGGCGAACGCGGCCCGGATCCCGACAACCCGATCTCGCGGGAAAGCTTCGATGCCTTCGGCCGCACCGCATTACGCGCATTGACTGCGCTTGACGAACGAGTAGTGGCTGGCGAAGACCGCGGAGGCGCAGAAAGCAATTCGCCGTACTCGCGCGAAACCGACGGGATCGTCACGTTTCGCAAGGTGCTTCCCACTTGGGCGGTCCGGCTGCTGCTGCTCGGCATGCTGCTGCCCGCGGTACTGGCGGCACTGGACGCCTGCATGAGAGAGCAGCGCTCCGGGCGCCACCCCTGGCGCCGGCTGGCGTGGGCGGCGGCTGGCGCAACGGCGTTTCTCGCCGCGTGGGCGTGGGCCCGCATCCTTGATCTCACAGGCTTGCTCGACGCTCCCCGTGCCGCGGCGGCACCCGGATCAATCCCCATCGACGGCGCCGCCGTGGCGGCGATGCTCACCACCGTGGCAGTCGCAGTCGTGGGCTGGTTCGCCTTGCGCAGGTTGATCGCGCGCGTAACCGGCGTCGGCCCTTGGGCGGGCGACGGCACCGCTGCCGCCGCGGTGTCGGTTCTCATCGTCGCGTTGTGCGCGGTTTTACTGTGGACGAACCCCTACGCCGGGGCCCTGCTGGTTCCGGCGGCGCATCTCTGGCCACTGGCGATGGCTGAGCGCCCGCCTCGCTGGGCGCGCCTGTTGTTGATCTTTGCCGGCCTGGCCCTTCCGGTTGCCGCCCTGGGGGTCTACGGTTGGTCTTTACGAATGGCGCCGCTGGAACTTGCCTGGATGTGGTTCCTCTCCGCCGCCGGTGGTGCTGTCGAATTCGGCAGCGCCGTTGCCGTCTGCCTCTTCACCGGGGCGTTATGCAGCGCTGTTGTGATCGCCCGTGACCGCCCACGCTCCTCGCACACCAGCCAGCCGGCGATCACGCGGGGCCCGATCTCCTATGCCGGTCCTGGCTCCTTGGGTGGCACCGACTCGGCGCTGAGGCGCTGAGGGAGCCGAGCGCCGTGCCGGCGACCGAGCGAGCGCGAAAAAGCACGACCGGGCCCAAACCCAAGACAAGGCGTGCGCTGTCGAGCGCCCTGTTGGTGGTCGGGTTGCTGCTCGTGATCGACGCCGCCTGTTCGGTGCTCTGGCAAGAGCCGGTTTCGGCGCTTTATGCGCTGGTGCAGCAAAAGCAACTCAACGGCGCGCTCGAGCAATCGAGTTCGAGCGCCTTGCCGGTGGTGCAGCGGCGCGCCGCCGCCAAGCTCGACGACGATCGTCGTCTGGCTTTCTTCGCCCGCGCCCTGGACGCCCGCGCCGAGCCCGGAGCACCGGTCGGGCGATTGGAGATTCCGGCCGCTGAGATATCGACGGTGGTGGTCAACGGCACCGGTACCCGCGCGCTGCGTCGCGGGCCGGGGCACTATCCGGATACGCCTCTACCCGGTGGCGATGGGACCGTAGCGATTGCCGGACACCGGACAACCTACGGGGCGCCGTTTCGTAATCTCGACAAGCTCGACCCCGGGGATTCGATCGAAGTCCGTATGCCGTACGGCACCTTCTTCTACGAGGTCGAGCGCACGCGGATCGTGGCGCCCACGGCGCTGTGGGTCACCCGGCGAAAGTCGTACGACCGGCTGGTCCTGACCGCCTGCCACCCGCTCTACTCGGCCGCTCAGCGAATCGTCGTCTTCGCTCGGCAGGTGCGGCAAGTCGAGCGCCCGAACTCGAACACTTGATTGCGGTGCGCCGGAGCGATCCACTCGCATCAGGCAACCGTCGATGCGACTAATGCGATGCCGAGCACCCTCCGATACCGAAATCGTGCGGTGAGCGATTTGAATGACACCGATACACCACTTGCCCGGCAAGGAGCCGAGCATCAACGACAAATCATGGACGATGAACGAATGAAGCACCTCGAAAGCCTGAGCGAGCGCCTCAAACGCTGCGAATACGAGATCGACAGCAGTGCGGTCGCGGCGGCGATCGTTGAGCGTCTGCTCGCTACGCGGGCCCAGGCACAGGCCTAGCCGAAGCGACGCCAACATCAGCCGCTGCGCCGGAGTCAGCGGCTGAAAGCGAGCGGCCCGAGACTCAATGCTCGAACCCGTGCCACCGCTCAGCTTCCGGACCGGCGTTGCTCCACGTCACTTGCGAGGGTCCATCTTTGACGACGCCGATCCATGTGATCTCGACTGCACGCTCGACTGCTGCGACTGCCGTCTGCGGCACGCAAGCACATAGCTCGAAGTCCTCTCCGCCGCAAGCTGCCAATTGCGCTGCGCTGACTCCGAGGGCGTCGGCCACGGCACGCGTCGGCGCTGAGATCGGCAGGGCGGCAGCATCGAGCTCGATGCTCACGCCGCTTTCCTCGGCCAGGCGCATCGCGTCGGACGCCAGGCCATCGGAGAGATCGAGCATCGCGCTGGCTCCCGCGTGCGCGAGATCGAGGCCTTCCCGAAATCGCGGCCAGGGCCGCAGGTGCCGCTGGACGAGCTCGTCCGGGCCTTCGGCTCGCTGCTCGAGCACCGCCAGCCCCGCCGCGGAAGCCCCGAGGTCTCCGGTTACCCCGACGCAGTCACCTGGTCGTGCGCCGTCACGGCGTATGAGGTCTGACTCACCCGATCCCCAGCCGGTCACCGTGACGGAAATCACCAGCACCGGACCGTTCACCAAGTCCCCACCGGCGATCGTAAGCCCCAGCTCGCTCGCCAGCTGCTCGGCGCCTTGGTGTAGCGCGAGCACGTCTGCTGCACACAGCAAGGGTGGCACCACCACGCCCAGGTAGGCCTCCCCCGGTTCGGCGCCCATCGCCGCGATGTCGGAGGCCGCGGCGGCTAACGCGCGGTGGCCGGCGTCGCCGGGGGCGCAGCCCGTGCCCAGCCGGAAGTGCGTGCCGTCGACCATCACGTCGACCGACACCGCCTGGAACCCGTCGGCGCGGACGACAGCGGCATCGTCGCCGATCCAGCGCACCACGCGCGAGCTTTCGCGCGGACGTAGCGTCCGCTCGATGGCGGCGATGAGCGCCCGTTCCCTCACTCAGTTCACGAGCGCCCGCTGCTGCTATCGCCGGTTTTCGCTCGCCGGCCCGCGGTCAGCGGTGCCTGTAGACGATGCGGGCGCGATCGAGGTCGTACGGGGAGACCTCGACGCGGACACGGTCTCCGGGCAGGATGCGAATGCGGTAGCGACGCATCTTGCCCGCCACGTGACCAAGAACGGGATGCCCGTTGTCGAGCATGACCCGGAACATGGCGTTCGGCAGAGCCTCGACCACTTCCCCTTCGAACTCGACTACTTCCTCTTTGGCCAAGCTAAATCAGCCTGACGTTGGTCGCCTGCGGACCCTTCGGCCCTTCACCGAGCTCGTAGGACACCTTGGCTCCCTCGGCAAGCGTACGGAAGCCGTCGCCCTGAATGCTCGAGAAGTGAACGAAGGCGTCTTTGCCACCGTCGTCGGGGGTGATGAAGCCGAAGCCCTTGTCGTCGCTGAACCACTTCACGACACCGGTTGCCATCTGAAACTGCTCCTCTGGGTGATCGATGCGAGGAGTGAAGCTGGCCCCACTGCTTCCCGCACATGCTTGCCGCTCGAAAAGCGGCCTTACGGCGGGGCTTTATAGCACCGCCGGCCGCTATTGGGAAATTCAGACTCCGGCGCCGCCCGTTCCAGCAGGCGACTGGTAGCCACCTGGATCGGCGGGAGCACCGCCGGCCGGAGGTGTCACAGGCGCCGCAGCAGGCGGCTCGGCCGGTGCCGGAGGGACGGTGGGGATGGGCGCTGCGGGGGCCGGAGCAGCCGGCGCCGGCGTCACTGGAGCCGACGGCTGTGTCGGAGCCACCGGCGCGGATTGGACCGGCGGGCTGTAGCTGCCGGATCCGGGCGTCGGCGTGGGCGAAGGAGTCGTGCCAGAGTAGGTGCCACGGAAGGGCACCCATTGCGGCGCCGTCTTGGCTGGGGCGAAGTCGCCGCAGAAGTTGCCCTTGGCCTGCTCCATGTAGTCGCCCCAGATCTCGGCAGGGAACGTCGAGCCGGCGACCCGGCCGCCGTGATACTCGAAGAGCATCGGGACGGAGCCCTGGGGGTAGCCGACCCAGACGGCGGTGGAAAGCCGCGGCGTGTAGCCGACGAACCAGGCGTCGCCGTGAGTGTCCGTCGTGCCCGTCTTGCCCGCCGCCGGGCAGCCGATCTGAGCGTTGCGGCCAGTGCCCTCGGTCATGTTGCGCTCGAGGATCTTCGTCACCTCGTACGGAACCCAGTCCTCGAAGGTGCGCGTGCGCTTCGGCTGGAAACGCTTGGGGCGCTCGGAGCGACCGTCGGGGAAGACGACCTTGCGGATCGCCGTAGGACGCGTGCGATAGCCCCCGTTGGCGATCGTGGCGTAGGCAGCCGCCATCTCCAGCGGCGAGACCCCATGTTCGAGGCCGCCTAGCGTCTCGGCGCAGAAGGCCCCGAGCGGCGAGGTGATGCCCATGTCGCGCGCGGACTGCCTGACCTTGTCGGGACCGATGTCGAGCGCAAGCTGCATGTACACCGAGTTGTCGGAGTTGGTCGTCGCGCTGACGAGGTTGCGCGAGCCGGCGTAGGAGTTCTCGTAGTTCTTGGGCTCATAGGGCTCCGGACCGCATCGCGGCGGGGGGATGCTCAGCGGCTTGGAGGCGTAGCTGACGGCCGCGGGGTTGACGCCCTCGCGGATGGCCGCCATCAACGTCATGATCTTGTACGTGGAACCCGGCTGGCGCTTGCCCTGGGCGGCGAGGTTGAACACCGACGTGCCGTAGTCGGCCGCGGTCGCCATCGCCTCGATCTCTCCGTCCCGCGGGTCGAGCGTGACGATAGAGGCAGCCGGACCGACCCCTTCCAGCCGCGCCTTGATCGCCGCGCGCGCCGCTTCCTGCTTCTTCAAGTCGATCGTGGTGTACACCCGCAGACCGCCGCGGCGCACGCGCTCTGACCCGTACTCGCGGACAAGCTCGTCCTTGACGTAGTCGAAGAAGTACTGCTCGCGGCGCTTGGTGAAGTAGCCGTTGAGCTCGAGCCCTAGCCCTTTGCGCTTTGCTTCCTCCGCTTCGGCAGCGGTGACCATCCCGAGCTGGCTCATCTTGGTGAGGACCTCGTTGCGCCGGCGAGTCGCCTCGTCGGGATGACGGTCCGGCGAATAGGAGTCGGGCGCCTGCGGCAGGCCGGCGATCATCGCCGCCTCGTGGAGCTCCAGCTTCCAGGCGGGCTTGTTGAAGTACATTCGCGCAGCGGCCTGCACGCCCAGCGCGCTTTGCCCGCCCACCGCGCCGAAGTCGACGCTGTTGAGGTAGGTATCGAGAATCCACTCCTTGGACCGCTCGTTTTCCAACTCCTCGGCAAGCTTGGCTTCGCGGATCTTGCGCTCGTAGGTGCGCTCGCGGGTGATGTAAAGCGAGCGCACGAGCTGCATGGTGATCGTCGAACCACCCTGCACCGTGTCCTGCGACGCGACGTTGGCCACGGCGGCGCGCACGACGCCGGGTAAGTCGACGCCGTTGTGGGCGTAGAAACGCTCGTCCTCGATCGCGACGGTCGCGTCCTTCATGACCTTGGGGATCCGATCGCCATTGATGATCTGGCGAAACTCAGTGGCCTGAATGAAGCCGAGTGGCTCGCCGTCGGAAGCGAACACGCGCGAAGCGCCGCCCAGGTCACGGGGCTTGAGGACCGAAAGTGAAGGAGCCGAAGCCGCGACGGCGGCCACGTAACCCACGCCGGTGAGACCGACCAGGGTGCCAAGGACGCCGACGACCGCCAGGGCTAGAAGCCCCTTGTTGCATCCACGGCCGCGCGCTCGGCGGCGCCTGTCCTTTTGGCGTCGGGTCATCTCATGGCGCGCCGGAAGCCGTTCCTAGCGCGAGAAACAAGGATTGTAGAGCGAGTCTCAGGTTCGTCCGACGGGTTCTGATTCCTGCTCAGGCGACGCGGGCAACAGGTGCTCGGCGCGCAGCAGCGCCAGGCAACGCGTTCGCAGATCTGCCTCAAGCCCTGCCCGCTCCCCAGGCGCGACGGGAGCTCCGGTGACGGCCAAGCGGACCCCGTCGGGACTGGTTTCGGCGACCCTGACGCGGCAATCGCCGTCGGCTTGCAGAACCGCGATGGCGCGCTCTGTGTCGGTGGCCAGCGGCATCCACAGCGAGACTTCCAGGGCCAGGCGGCTCGTCGCGAGCGTGTCGTTGCGCAGAATCCCGGTCGTCAGCTTCTCGTTGGGGATGATCACGCGCTGGTTCGCGGGCGTGCGCAGGTACGTGTAGTTGAGGCGCACGTCCACCACTTCGCCGTAGACGTCCTCGAAGGTCACCCAGTCGCCGACTCGCAAGGGCTGAGAAACGGCGATCATCATTCCCGCGACGAGGTTGGCGAGCGTCTGGCGCGCAGCGAAGCCGATGACGGCGGCGGCGATCGCGCCCGAAGCCAGCAGGCTGGTCGCGAGTTCGTTGAACGATTCGAATTGGGCCAGCGCCAGCGCGATCCCGAAGGCGAGGATCAGCGCCGTGGCCAGGCGCCGGATGAAGCGCAGCCGCGTATTGGCTTCCGGCGACAGATCCCCTCGGGCCACCGCCTGGGCCAAGACCTTGCCCTGCCGGTTGAGCACGCGGTTGACGATCCAGGCGACGGCGGCGGCGCCGGCGACGTAGCCCGCGCCGAGCTGCCAAGTCCCGTTCAAGCCGTCCAGCCCCTTGTTGAGGTCGGCCCATATCTGCGTCTCGACGGCCAGCATCCCTAAAGTGGCGCTCCCCATCGTGCTCAGGCTAGTGGCGCTGACACGGCTAGATCAACGTCTAGGCCGGTGACGCGCCTGCAATCCCTGTGCCTTCGCGACTTCCTTGACTTCTGGAGATACCCGCTTGATTTCCCCGAAGGCCTTCCTGATCGACGCACTCGGGACGATGGTCTATCTCGACCCGCCGGCGCCCCATCTGCGGCGCGAGATACAGGAGCGCTTCGGCGTGGAAGTCAGCGAAGACGAGGCACACGCCGCGATGCGCGCCGAAATCCGCCATTACCGCTCCAACCTCCAGCGGGGACGGGACGCCGACTCGCTGTCCGAGTTGCGGGGCGAGTGCGCGGCGGTGCTTCGCGACGCTCTGCCCGAGCGTGCGCAAGCGCTACCGCTCGACGAGCTCACGGATGCGCTCGTCGCGTCACTGCGCTTTGAGCCTTACGACGAAGTCCTCGGCGTCTTGCGCGCGCTACGCGAACGCGGGCACACCATCGTGGTCCTGTCCAATTGGGACTTCTCCCTGCACGAGATGCTGCAGCGCACCGGCATCACGGACCTTGTCGACGGCGCGGTCTCGTCCGCGGTCCACGGGACGGCGAAGCCGGATCCGGGGATCTTCGAACACGCCCTGGCGCTGGCTGGAGCCCAGGCCAGTGAAGCCGTGCACGTAGGTGACTCTCCTGAAGCCGACGTGGTCGGAGCCCAGGCGGCCGGTATCGAGCCGATCTTCGTAGCCCGGGAAAGGGAAGACGCGCCCGCAGGCGTGCGCGTCATCGACGACCTCACCGGGCTGCTCGAGTTGACGCGCTGATTCGCGGATGCCACACCGGGGAGAGGGCATGGGCTTCCTGAACGAAGCCTGACGGGCTTGCACTCCCCCGCCGCCTAAGCTGCTCAGCAGCCTGCGATGACGAGCGACTTGCCTCCGCGCCCCACGCTGCCCTCGCGGCCCGAGCTACCTGAAGGGGTTCAGCGCGACGACCTCGAGGTCGAGACGACCGCCGCCCACGACGACCTCCCCCCGTGGCCTTTCTGGTTGCCGCTTGCCGCCCTCGCCATGACGCTCACGGTGGCTCTGGTGGCGTTGATCGGTTTCAGCGCCCTCAGCCAGATGGCCGGACAGGAACTCGCCGGCAACCGGCGGCCGTGGCAAGTGATCGTGGCCAGTGGAATAACTCAGCAGCTCGCCATGATCGCGGCCAGCCTTGCCTTCGCGCGCGCGGCGGCGGGTCGCGTCTCGCTGGCTGACTTCGGCATCCGGCGCACGGCTTTGCTTCCGGCAATCGGCTGGACACTGGCAACCTGGTTCACCTTCCTCCTCTTCACCGCTGCCTACGCCACGGCGCTGGGCATCGAGAACGTCACCGATGAGATGCCGGAGCGGCTGGGCGCGAATCAGTCGATTGTCGCGGCGGTGGCCGTGACCTTCATGGCGACAGTGATGGCACCGGTGGCGGAGGAACTGTTCTTCCGCGGCTTCTTCTTCACCGCTGTGCGGAGGTTGGCGGGAGTGGTCGGTGGCGCCGTGGCCACGGGCATCCTCTTCGGCCTGGTGCATTTTGGGAGCGACCCGCGCTTCCTAGTGCCGCTGGGAGTGTTCGGCGCGCTGCTTTGTCTCCTGTATTGGAAGACAGGCTCGCTGATCCCCTGCATGGCGTTGCACGCGCTCAACAACTCGATCGCGGTTGGACGTTCGCTGGAGTGGCACGGGACCGCGATCGTTGCGACGATGCTCGCCAGCACCCTCACGATCATCGGAGTGTCGATCTTGCTCAGCCGCACCCGTCCGGTCGCCACGCCGGCTCGTACTTGACCACCCGCCGCTGCGGCGGCCTCGTAGCGCTGCTTGCCTTCGTGCCCCGTTTTCGATGACGTCAGCCCGAGAACAACTGATTTCAGAACTGCGTGAGCACGCGCTGGTCGTCGGGGAGGTGACGCTGAGCTCCGGTCTCGTCGCGCAGTACTACGTCGATGCCAAGCGCGCGATCTTGCGGCCGGCGGGCTTTGATCCCATGGCGCGGTTGATCGCCGACGCCGCGCGAAGGCACGGGGCAAGCGCGGTCGGCGGGCTGACGATGGGAGCGGACGCCCCCGCTTGCGCCGCCCTGGCCGGAGGTGCGGAAGTCAGCGCTTTCTTCGTGCGCAAAGAGGCCAAACAGCATGGCTTGCAGCGTCGCGTGGAAGGGCCTCTCCTGAAGGCGCCCGCGCGGTGCTTGATCGTCGAAGACGTCGTCACCACCGGCGGTTCGACGGTGCAAGCCATCGAAGCCGTGAAGGCCGAGGGGCACAGCGTTGTCGCGGTGGTGTCCATCCTCGACCGCCTGGCCGGCGGCGCAGAGGCGATCCAAGCGGCGGCGCCGGACGCGGCTTACGAGGCGCTGGCCACGATCGACGACGTCTACCCGGGGCGACCGGATCGCTGAGGACCGGGTCTGGGGCGGCGGGTACGCTTGAGCGCTTCGCCCTCGTAGCTCAGTGGATAGAGCGCCGGTTTCCTAAACCGGGCGCGCAGGTTCGATTCCTGCCGGGGGCATGACCGTCGTGGGTTCGCGCGGCCGTTCTAGCATCAGCACCTTCGGCGCCCGGGAGAGCGCTTACGCGCCTTTCCCGCGGGAGCATTTGACGCGCAGTAACTCAAGAAGTAGACTGGCGCAGCCAGCACGCTCTGCTCGGGGTGCTGTCACAAGCTTTGCAAGCGGACTGGCGCGCCTCGCTGGCGCAGCGGGACGTCTCTCCAGGTCACAGGTTCCGGAGGAATCTCCCTTGAGTGCAGTCGACTCGCCGCCGTACATTCCTTTCGCCATCTCGGTCGTCCCCGACCGAGATGAAGTCGCGGTCGTGCCGATCGGCGATCTCGACATCACATCCGTCGACGAGGTGCAGCAAGCCGTTGTCGACCTCCGGTCCGCCGGTTTCGGTCGCATCTTGGTCGACCTCCGCGGCGTGGGATTCATCGACTCGACCGGCTTGCGGATGCTGATCAGCCTCCGCAACGACGCAAAGCGGACCGGATACTCCCTCACGCTGACCGGTGCAAGGCCAGCTGCAGAACGCATCTTCAAGGTCACAGGGACCCGTGGGCTTTTTGAGTGGCGGTCTAGCGGCCCGTTCGTGGAGCCGCGTGATCGTCCGCAGCATGGCGATTGAACGCCGCGAACGTCCGATTGGCAAGGGCCCCGGCCGGGACTTCCGCGAGCTAGCTGGCGCGAACGGAAAGTTGAAACGTCATCACGATCTCGGTTCCGCAACCGTCGTTTCGAGTTCGCACCTCGACGCTGTCAGCCAGCGTTTCGATGATCTTCATTCCCATCCCGATGCCCGGGCTTTCCGGGTTCGGGCTGAACCCGACGCCGTCGTCGGTCACGACCGCCGTGACCTCGTTGGCTTTCGGCTCGATCGAGAGGGCGAGGGTTATGGTCCCGGGTTCTACACGTCGGTAGGCGTGAACGACCGCATTCGTGATGGCTTCTCCGAGCGCGAGTGTGAGATCCCCAATCGGCGGGTCCTCGACGTTGTGCTCGAGCGCGTAGCTGACTGCTCGTCGACGTAGCGTCGGAACGTTCTCGACAGTCGCTCGTTCTTTCCACACGGCGCACGGCACGACCCGGTTCTACCCGGCGGGACGCCGTTCGAGCACACGTCAAAGCCGCCAACACGATTGCCGTCAGGTTCAGGCGAGCGCCCCGGTGTCCAGCGGCATCTCGTCGTCTTCGACGAGAGCCGGCGCAGTGTTGCCGCTGTCGCGCGTGCTGAGGGGCGACTTGCCGGCGCAACCGACCTCGACTTCGCTGACGTTGAGCGGGAAGTGACACGCCGCGACGTGTCCGCCCGGGTACTCGCTCAGGCGCGGAACCTCGTTGCGGCAGAGCTCACGAGCCCGTGGGCAGCGGGTGCGAAAGACGCAACCCGAGGGAGGATCGATCGGGGACGGCGGTTCGCCTCCCACCACCACGCGCCGCCGATCGCGGTTCGCGCGGGGATCCGGCACGGGGATGGCTGAAAGCAGCGCCGCGGTGTAAGGGTGGATGGGCTTGGAATAGAGCTCTTCCGACGGCGAGAGCTCCATTACGCGGCCGAGGTACATGACGGCGATGCGATCGGACACGTGCCGGACGACGGAAAGATCGTGGGCGACGAACAGGTAGGCGACGCCAAGCTCCTCCTGGATGTCTTCAAGCAGGTTGACCACCTGGGCCTGGATCGACACGTCGAGCGCGCTGACCGGCTCGTCTAAGACGATCAGCTTCGGGCTCAAGGCGAGGGCGCGGGCGATCCCGATCCGCTGCCGCTGACCGCCGGAAAACTCGTGCGGAAAGCGATTGGCGTGCTCGGGAGACAGCCCCACGCGCGTCAGGAGCTCATTCGTTCTGCGCCCGATCTCCTGCCGCGGGACGCCGTGGTGCATCAGCGGAGCGCCGACGATCTGCACAATCCGCTTGCGCGGGTTCAAGGACGCGAAAGGATCTTGAAAGACCATCTGCACGTCCTTGCGCAGGGGCCTGAGCTCACGGGATCTGGCGTGCGAGATATCGCGTCCCTCGAGCTCGATCGTGCCGTCGGTCGGCTCGAGCAAGCGCATGATCGTGCGTGACAACGTGGTCTTGCCGCAGCCAGACTCCCCCACCAGCCCGAGTGTCTCACCGCGCCCAAGCGAGAAGGACACGTCATCGACGGCGTGGACGTGGCCGCTGACGCGATTGAAGACGCCGCGCCGAACGGGGAAGTGCTGTTTGACGTGAGCGACCTCGAGCAGTGCCGTCACGCCACCACACCGCCGGCTTCGAGCCCGATCTCTCTCTCCCTCGCCGACGACGCGGCGGGTGCGCTTTTCCTCGGCGGAAAGCCAACAGCGATCGTGGTGCCCTGGCGCTTCGCCAAGACGGCTTTCAAGCTCGGGATACCGGGGACAGGCCTCGAACTCGTGCCGGCAGCGCGGCCGGAAGTGGCAACCCTGCGGGCGGTTGATCAGCGACGGCGGCATGCCCGGAATGGACGGCAGCCGGCCAGGCCGGTCGCGGTCGATGCGCGCAATCGAGCCCAACAGTCCCCATGTGTAGGGATGCTGAGGGTCATAGAAGATCTCGTCGAGCGTGCCCATCTCGACGATGCGACCGGCGTACATGACGGCGATCCGGTCCGCGATGTCGGCGACTACGCCGAGGTCGTGCGTCACGAGGATGATCGCGGTCTCAGACCGCTCCCGCAGCGCGCGCATCTCTTCCAGGATCTGGGCCTGGATCGTCACGTCGAGGGCGGTCGTCGGCTCGTCGGCGATGAGGATCGCGGGGTCGCATGCCATTGCCATGGCGATCATCACGCGCTGACGCATCCCGCCAGAGAACTCATGCGGATAGCTTGCGGCGCGCTCCTGCGCACGCGGTATGCCGACGCGCTCGAGCACCTGCACGGCTCGTCGCATGGCTTGCTCGTCGGAAACGTCCTCGTGGGCCTGGATCTGCTCGACGATCTGCTTGCCGATCCTGTGGACAGGATTCAGCGACGTCATCGGGTCCTGGAAGATCATGGCGATCTCCTTGCCCCGCACACGCCGGAGCTCGTTGCCGGACGCCGAGATCAAGTCGAGGTCATGCAGCCGCGCGCTGCCGCCGAAAACGGCGTTGGGGGACCGCGTAAGCCCCATCAGGGTCATCGCCGTCACCGACTTACCGGAGCCCGACTCCCCCACCACGGCAAGCACTTCACCTGGCGCCAGCGAAAACGAGACGTCGTCGACCGCGTGCACGACGCCGTTTTCGGTGTTGAAGTCAACCTTGACGTTGCGGACATCGAGCAGTACGTCAGTCCCGCTCCGCGACGGATCAGCGCCACGGGAAGAGGCGCGAGCCCGATCGCCGGGCGGGACCCCGCCGATGCGCGTCGACTCGAGCTCGCTCATTCCAACCTGATCCTGGGATCGAGCAGCGCATAGACGATGTCGACGAAGGTGTTGAACGCGACGATGAAGAACGCCCCGAACATCGTCACCGCCATCACCGGAGGAACGTCCAGGCGCTTGATCGACTCGGCGAAGTACTGGCCGATTCCCTGAAGGTCGAAGACCGTTTCGGTGAGGATGGCGCCGCCCCCGAGGATCGCGCCGAAGTCAAGGCCCCACAAGGTGACGACCGGGATGAGCGAATTGCGCAGGACGTGGCGAATCAGCACGCGCCTCTCCGACAACCCTTTGGCTCGCGCTGTCCGGACGTAGTCCTCGTTGATGGTGTCGAGCATGCTCGAGCGCACCACGCGCGAGTACACGCCGATGAACAACGTCGCCAGCACCAGCCACGGCAGCAGCAGGTGATGAAGCCAGGAGAGGAAACCTTCGTCGGCGATCTCGGCGTAGCCACCGTTGGGAAAGATGTTCGCCTTGTAGCCGAGGTAATAGGACGCAAGTGCTCCCAGCCAGAACACCGGCATGGAGATGCCGACCAATGCGATCACGGTGACGACGCGGTCGGGCCACCGGCCGGCGCGCACCGCGGTGAACAATCCGACGGCCACGCCGACGACGAACCAGATGAGCGCCGCCCCGATCGCCAGTGCGAACGTGCGCGGAAGGCCGCGGATGATCTCTTCCACGACGTTGACGCGGTTCTCGTAGGAGATGAGGTTGCCGGAGAAGAGCTTCTTCATCGTCGTCGTGTACTGGACGAACAGGTTCTGGTCGAACCCCCATTCCTTACGGATCTGCTCGACGACTTGAGGAGTGACGTTCTTGCCGGCCATCCGGTAGGCGGGATCGCCATTCGGGATGACCGTGAAGATCAGGAAGACGAGGACCGAGACGGCGAACAGGACAAGCACCATCCCGAGCAACCGCCGGATTACGAAAGCCGCCATCGCTAGGTCCCGATCTTCACGCGCGAACGCGGGTCGAGCGCATCGCGGACGCCGTCACCGAAGACGTTGAGCGATAGCACGGTCAGGACCAGCATCGCCCCCGGCGCAATTGTTAGGTGCGGTGAGGTGATCAGCAGGTTGACGCCGTTGGCAAGCATCGTCCCCCACGACGGGTCAGGCGGCTGCACACCGGCGCCGAGGAACGAAAGCGCGGCTTCCAGGAGGATGGCGTTTGCCACGAGCACCGGCAAGAAGGTCAGCACCGTCGAGACGAGGTTGGGCAGGAGCTCCCGCGTCATGATCTGCAAGTCGCTCGCGCCGTGCGCGCGGGCCGCCTCGACGAACTCCTTCTCCCGCAGAGAAAGCACCTGCCCGCGAATCGGTCGCGCGAGATAGACGACCGACACGACGCCGATGATCAGCGTCGGGATCCACAGCGAATTGCCACGGACCTGGAACAAGCCGAGGTCGAGACCTCCGAGCGCCAGCGAGACGCCCAGTGCGACGCCGATCAGCACCGGAGGAAAGGCCCACAGCGAGTCGAGCGTGCGCGATATGACGGCGTCCACGGGACCGCGGTAGTAGCCCGCGAGCAATCCGACGGTGACCGCGAGGACGGTGGTTATCAGCGATGCCGTCAGGCCGATGAAGAGCGAATTGCGCGCCCCGTAGAGGAGGCGGACCATCACGTCGCGGCCGTTGCCGTCGGCGCCGAGCATGTAGCGGCCCTTCGCCGCGAGGTACTGAGGGCCGATGGGAACGCCGTCGAGCTCGACGACGTTGCGCTCTTGGCCCCGGACGGTGATCGTGTCAGAAAGGTGGTTCGTGTTCGGCCCCGTCTTGGCTACCGACTCCCCGAAGGCGGGGGCGAGCAAAGCGATTGCGACCAGGAGGAGGAACAGGGCGCCGAAAGGCAGGGCGACGCGATTGCGGCGCAAGCGCCGAGCCGCCAAGTGCCATGGCCCCGCGCCCGTTCGCCCAGTGGCCGCGTGCTCAATCTCGCCCGGATCGGCAGCCGGCAGAGCGGTGGCGGGGTCCTGATGGGTGGTCATGAGCAGCGGGGTGAAGCAACGAGGGAAGGGGCGCGGGCGCCCCTTCCCTCGTTGTCGCCTACTCCGTCACGCAGAGCTGCGTGAGGTCGAGGTCGTACACCGGGTGGGTGACCGTGCAGTTCTCGAAATCGACGCGTTCGGAAACGAAATTCGTCAGCTTCCGGTGGCCGTAGGGCGCCACGTGCGCTTCCGCGATCAGCTGGCGATCGACTTCGGCGTAGCGGTTGGCGGCTTCCTCGATCGGCTGCTGGCTGGCTTCCTTCAGCGCCTTGCGAATCTCAGGATCCTCGACGTTGCCCAAGTTCGGATTGTTCGTGTTCTGAATTGACGCCGGATCCACCAGGAACATGAAGTTCTGGGGATGCGGGAAGTCCTGGAACCAGTTCGCGAAACCGATCTGCGCGTTGGTCTTCTGGTTTCCAACCGTTTGGAAGTAGACCGACGCCTCGATGATGCGGGGCTTGGCCTCAAAGCCAATCTGGTTGAGCACGTCAGCCAGGTATTCCGTGGTCGGCCGTGACGGATCCTCGCCGTTGCCGTAGACGAAGACCTCGTCGCCGGCGACGCCGGCGTCCTTGATCATCTGCCGTGCCTTGTCGACCTGCGGGGCCTCGTTCGGGTCGCCGTACGGGCACGGGTCGATCTTCTCGTAGCCCTGCATGCCGGGCGGCAGGAAGTTGCAGCCGGGCTCCAGCAGCCCACCGAACAGACGCGCCAGCGCCCGCTTGTCGATCGCGTAGTTGACGGCCTTGCGCACTTCGGGGTTGTCGAACGGCGCGACGCGGTGGTTCATGAAGTAGTAGTAGGTCGAGTTGGTGACGTACTCCTCGTAGCGATCCGAGTACTCGGCCTTGACCTCACGTAGCTGGTCTGCCGGCGGTGGATCGACGATCCAGTCGACCTTGTTCTGAATCACGTCCTGGACCTGGCGCCGCTGGTTCTTCTTGATCTCGACTTCGATTCGATCGAGCTTCGGCTCCGGCAGACCCTCGATTTCGGGGAAGTTCTCGTTGCGAACCAGCTCGTAGCCGCGTCCCTGGCGGACATTCTGGAACCTGTACGGGCCGACGCCGGGCGGCGGATTCTTCGTCTGGTTCTCGAACGGGGTGTCACCCGGCACGACGCTCGCGAACGGCATCGAAAGGATGTACGGAAACGCGCCGTTGGGAGTCTTGAGCTTGATCGTGATCTCGCCCGTCTCGTCATCGGCGGTGATGCCGCGTATGTCGCCCTTGGCCTTGCCGCCCTCGAAGTACTCCTCGGCGCCCTCGATGTCGAAGTAGAACGACGAGCCGCCTGACTGGAGGATCAGCGCCCGCTGAAGGGACCGCTCGAAGTCTGATGCCTTGACGGGCTTGCCGTCGGAGTACTCGAGCCGCTCGCGGAGCGTCATCGAATAGGTCTTGCCGTCTTCGGAGACTTCGGGCATCTCCTGCACCAGCGCAGGAACGAGCTCGGCGCCCTCGGCGCCTTCCGCGCGCCGGAACGTGACCAGCGGGGTGTACACCGTCGAAAGGGTGTTCCAGCCTTCCTGCGTGTAGCTGAGGGCAGGATCAAGGTAGTCCGGGAAGGAGGTGTAATTCACCATTGCCTTGCCGCCAGCGCTTGCTCCAGTAGTGGCTTCCTGCCCCGCGGCGGCATCCTCCTCCGCAGAATCTTCCCCGCCGCCACAGGCGGCGATAGCCAAGCCGGCGCCGAGCGTCACGGCGGCTGCCGTAAAGCGCTTCAGCGGACTGCTTCCCATGGGGCTCCTCCTATGGCGGGACACGCGCTCGGCGCAACGGGCTGGCTAACGAACAACGGACGAAACGCTTTTGACACGGAACGCCTGCTTGGCTCATCGTATTGTCCGTTTTGTTGCGAGGTCATAATGGCACAGTGCGGACGTCGTCAGTGAGCGCGACATCCCGTTCGATCGCCGTGGGCAAGCAACCGATCGGGGCGTATTGCGAAGCGGCTCTAGGCCGGGGTGCCGGACCGGCGGCCGCCGTCGCTGTCGGGTCGGCGGCCGCCGTCGCTGCCGGACCCGCCTTCGTGCGACAACTCGTCCGCGTCCTCGTCCTCGCCGTCGTCCTCGTAAAGCGACTCGCGCGCCAGCTCGCGCCCTTCTGAGTCCCACAGCGCCACTTCCAGGTACTCGTCCCCGTAACCGTCCGGAGCCAGCAGCGTGAAACGTGCTTGCATCAGGCGACATTGGTCCACGGTGACGCCGGTCAGCTCGCCGGTGACCACGTCGCCTGGTGCCGTCAGCCGCCGCCCCCACACCAGCGTCATGGCGGCAACGCGCTCGCCGTCGCCGCGCCAATGCCCGACGACCTCCTGGTTGAGATCGAGGCGCCATTCGGGATGATCATCGGCAGTCTCGTCGGTGAAGTCCGCCCAGGCGTCGAAGTCCTCGGGCGGATCGTCGGTATCCGGGTCCGATGCGCCGAACGACACGAAGCCGAAGACTTCACCGCCGGTGTCCGTACGAGCGACTATGGGGACGTATGTGCGGCTCGACCATGTCCGGTCTGGATGAAAGTCGAGCTGGCCGACTTCGCCGAGATCAGACGCGTCGACATCTATTCGCAGGCACGCGGCCAGAAATTCTGCGCGCAGCAGTTGCGCCCAGCGGCCTTGGGCGAGGTCTTCTTGCGGGGGCTCGGCGGCGAAGCGGCAGATCGCGCGCGGTTCGGGCGGCATGGTCGAACCCTACGGCAGCTCGAGCATCACGGTGACCGGCCCGTCGTTGACGAGCTCGACTTCCATGTGGGCGCCGAAGCGGCCGCCTTGCGCACCGAGTCGCTCGCGCACCCGCTGATAAAGCGGCTCGGCGAGATCGGGAGACGCGGCGGCCGTGTAGGACGGGCGCGTGCCGCGCCGAGCGTCGGCGTACAAGGTGAATTGCGACACGCACAAGACCTCACGTCCTGGACCGAGCGGTTCGTTCATCCGCCCCGACTCGTCGGGAAAGAGCCGCAAGCCGAGAATCTTCTCGGCCAGCCGGTCGGCTTCGGCGGGCCCGTCGTCGTGCGTGATGCCGAGTAGCACCAGCAGCCCTGGCCCGATCGCCGACAGCTCTTCGCCGTCCACGCGGACGGACGCGCGAGTGACCCTCTGGATTAGCGCCCGCATTCGCTGATTCTCACAATGAGATGCAGGAACTGCGCCGCCACTCAGGTCCGTGACCACGCCACGCCTGCCGACAGCGGCTCACGCTCACAAGACGAGACCGCCGGCGAGAGCGATCACCAGCACGACGGCGGTCGTCCAGGCGATGGCGGCCGCCGCGAACCCCGAGTCCAGCCCGTAGGCATGGGCGATCACCAGACCGCTGATCCCAACCGGCGTGGCGGCTTGCAGCAGGTACGCCGGCGGGATCTCGATCACCGGCGCGGCCAGCAGGAACAGCAGCAGCGGGGCGACGGCGAGGCGCAGGCCGACGGCGGCGACCTCACGACGACCGAGCCGCGGCAACAGCGGAATCGCGCCCTGCTCACTTTCGGCGGCGAGCGTGACTCCAACGGCGAAAAACCCGACGGGCAGCATCGCGAAGACGAGCGTGCGGGTGGCGTCGACGAGCAGGTCGGGAGCCAGTGACGCCGGTGCGATGAGCCCCGCGATGGTCGCGAGCAACGGGGGATTGCGGAGAAAGAACGCTCTGAAGCGCTCCGCGCTACTCGCTCCGGCGGTCGCACCGAACGCTGCTCCGACTCCTGTCACGCCCAGCAGGAAGATCGGCAGCTGCACGAGCACGTCGTAGGCGACCGCTTCGCTCAAGTGCTCAGCGCCGAGCACCGCCACGCACAGCGGCAGCCCGAGATAAGCCGTGTTGCCGTGCATGCTGGTGTTGATCAGCGTTCCCGCAGCCGGCCGCGGCAGCGCCAGAATCCGCGTCGCGAAGACGTAGGCGATCAGCGCCGTGAGAATCAGCGCCACCCATCCGAGCAGTAGTCCTAAGCCAACGTCGACCGTGACTTCCAGCCGGGCGATGTTGAAGAACGCCACCGCCGGCATGACCACGTAGAGCAGCGCCGACATCATGCGCTGACTGAGCCGACGGGCACGGGCCCGCC
This sequence comes from Actinomycetota bacterium, assembly GCA_016781085.1. Classification (GTDB taxonomy): domain Bacteria; phylum Actinomycetota; class Thermoleophilia; order Solirubrobacterales; family Solirubrobacteraceae; genus LC5-1. Next base: position 56,271 of record JADDQZ010000013.1, on the reverse strand, counting down.
AGCGGCGCTCGGCGGAAAGTCCGGCCGCAGTGGCGAGAACGACGCAGAGCGCTACAAGAGTCAGGCTGCGCGCAGTTCTGCCGCCGCCTGCTCGGGCGGAAGCACGTTGAGGTTCACGCCCGCGCCCAGCTCCAGGCCGGCCATGTTCGTGAGCCGCGGAAGGATGTCGATCCGCCAGCAGAACGAGCTGGCGCCACGGGGCGCGGTGCGTACCCACAGATTCAGCGGTGGCGACGTCCCGAGCCGGCGGCGCAAGCGGGCAAGAGCGTCGAAGAGCAGCGCCGCGCCAGCCGGTCCTTCTTCCTCGAAACGGGGACGAGCGCGGCGCGGCGCGAGCAGAAGCTGAAACGGCAGACGCGACGCGTACGGCGCCAGCAGCACCGCTTCGTCGTCGATGGCCACCACGCGCTCGCGCAGGCGGACTTCCTCCTGCACCAGGTCGGCGAGCAGGTTGCCGCCCATCGTCCGCGTCGAATAGGCGCCGAAGCGCTCGCGCTCGCGCGCGACGTCGGCCGGAACGAAGTCCAACGCGTAGAGCTGAGCGTGCGTGTGGGCAAGCGAAGCGCCGGCCTCGTGCCGTTCGTTGACGATCACGTGCACGTAAGACGCTTCGCCGTGGGCGCGCATCCGCTCGCGCCAGACGTCGACTGCCGCGTGGACTTGCTCCGACGGCAGTTCAGACAGCGAGGACACCGATTGCGGCGCGTTGACGATGACTTCGTGTTGTCCGGACGCTGCTTGCGCATGGAACAGGTCTGAGTTGTGCGAGCGCGGCGGCGTGGCGGCGTCGGGATCCAGGGCGGGATACAGATTCGGGACGACGCGGACCGTCCAGCCCGGCCCATCGGCCGCTCCTCCCTGCGGGCGCACGGCGTGAAGCTCCGGCGGAGTCTTCGCCTCGTTGCCTTCGGCGAAGGGATCTTGCGCCGCGTCGATCGGATCTGCGGCAGTCACGTCGAAGCCGCCGCCGGGCCGATCGGCTCGCTCTCCGGCGATGATCGACTTGTGTCCCGTGAGGGGATCGACGCGGATTTCAGGCAAGGGGCTTCTCCATGGCGACGTGCTCTATTCCGACTTCGTCGAACGGCTCTCCGCGACATTCGTAGCGAAGACCTCGTGACGAAGCTCAAAGGCGCGTTCGCGCTCGTCGGCGTCGCGCGCGCGACGGACGGTGGGCGTCATGGCTTCAAGTAACGCTTGACGTCGGCGGCCAGGTCTTCTTCGGAGCGGTATTGACCTGGATGCAGATAAGCGAGCTTGCCGGAACGATCGAGGAAGATCGTGTAGGGCGTGGACCCCGCGAGGCTTGCCCCGACGTGGTCACCGAGCGCGTTGGTTACTTCCCCGTCGGAGTCCCAGTAACTGGGAAACGGCAGCGGGAAGACTCTTTGAAAATGCGCGGCGCCTTTGCGCGAGTCCTTGAAGTCGATTCCCAAGAAGGCCACCCGACGCCCGTAGCGAGTCGCGACGGTCTGAAGGTGTGGTGCTTCCAAGCGGCACGGACCGCACCAGTCCGCCCATTTGTTGATCACCACCGGGTGACCACGCAGCTCACCCAGACGCCGGCGGAACGCAACCGGACCGCCTTCGACTGTCTGGTTGGACTGCGCATGCAAGCGCGCGAGCTCTGGCGGTGACCCCCGCAGCTGGCGGCGGGCATCCGCAAGGTCAAAGGCGGGTGCAGCAACGCTTTCAGGCGCGGTCGCCTCGCGGGCCTGCCGCAAACCGACGGTTATTCCGAACACCAGGACAACGGCCGTCAGAAGCAGGAAAGCGACTCGCAACACGGACTTAGCCTGCCACAAGCACGCATCGCGCGGTTGCCCTGGCCAGGCCGTCGGACGTCGCCGCCGTCCGAGGTCCTACAATGCTTTCCATCGCGCGAGCCTCAAGCCGGAAGACGGCCCTGTCGGCCTTCCCCTTTGGCTTCGCGCTCCTTTGACGGAAACCGCGTGCTCCCCTAGCCGCGATTCCCCTGCATCACCCATTTGCCGAGCCTGCATTTGGCCGATCCCGCTTCAGCGGTCCTGGGGACCGCTCTCCTTCCTTCTGACGACGCGTTAGATCGCGCCGCGGCTTTCACGCGGGAGCCCTTCCTCCTCAAAGATGAAGATCCGGCGGTGGCTCTGGCTCCGGGCACACCGCGGCGCGGAGCGCTCGATGCCGCCCTTGCCGAATTGGAAGGCGGCGCCCAAGTGCCCTCGGTGCAGTGGCGACAGGACTGGTCGCTGCTGCTGGGCCTCGACCGAGTGCTCAGCCAAAACGAGCCGCACCTCGTCGACGGGACGGTGCTTTCCGCTCACCAGGTAGACGCGCTTTCGGGCACGCTCACCGCCTTGCTTGCCGAAGTGCAACGCAACGGAAACGGAAACGGGAACGGCCACGTCCCCGACACGGCGCAAGTCGCGCCGCTGGCTTCGGTGCGCATCCCCGGCGAAGAGGACCTTCCCGAGGAGCTGCGAGAGGAAGAGCCCGACGAAGAGCCACAGGACTGGTCCGACGACTCGGCGTCAGAGGACTCCGAGCAGCTCGCCGAGCAGCCGGAAGACCCGAACGCCGGCAAGCGCTTCTGGTTCGAGCACGCCACCGGTGCCGGCAAGACGGTCGCCGCCCTCGGTTTCGTCGAGAGCTCGCAGACCGGCGGCATCCTGATCCTCACCCACCGGCGCAACCTCGTGGACCAGTTCCACGGCGAACTGCGCGACCGCGGCTACAAGAAGCGCATCACGGCGCCGCTGCTGCGCGGCCAGGATGCCGCCAACGGGCCGGTGACCGTCGAGACCTACCAGTGGTTCGTTCGCAACGCCGGCAACATCTCCGACGCGTACACGGTCGTCATCTGCGATGAGGCTCACACCGCGCTCGGAGAAAAGACTTCAGCGGCGATCCGCCGTTGGGGTGAGCCGGTCTTCATCGGCATGACTGCGACGGGCGCGCTGATCGCCCGTCACGTCACGGATCTCTTTCCCACGCAGACCTCGCGCTTTGACCTCGCTCAGGCGGCGCGCCGCGGCGTCATCTCCCCCTTGCGCTGCGTGCGAATCCCACCGGGTCCGGGCGTGCGCACGATCGCCAAGGTCCCGCTGCGCCGTGGCGAGGTCGACGTGGAGTTCGACCAGGAGATGCTGGCCGAGCTGCTTGACCAGCAGCCGTTCAACCTCGCGATCGCGGATTTGTACAAGACGCGCTTCGAGGGGCTTCCGGGAGTCGTCTACACCGCCGGCGTGCGCCACGCACACAACGTCGCGCAGGCTTTCAAGGACTTCGGGCTCAAGGCCCGCGCCGTCTCCGGCGAGACGCCCAAGCGCCAGCTCGCCCAGATCCTCGCCGCTTATGAGCGCGGTGACATCGACGTGCTGGTCAACGCCCAGCTGCTTGCCGAAGGTTGGAACTCCCCGCGCGCGACCATCTGCCTGCACTTGGCGCCGACGGCGTCCAAGCGGATCTATCAGCAGCGTGTGGGCCGCGTGACGCGACGCCACCCCGGCAAGGAGTCGGGCATCGTCGTGGACTTCGTCCATCCCGCTACCAAGCACGACGATCCAGTCGTGACGCTGCACTCGCTGCTCGACCGCGAGGTCTACCGCGGCGGGGCGATCGTGATCGGCCCCGTACGGCGTGGCCGCGGACGGCGACTGCGGGTCGAGCGCCGCGTGCTGCCTGTGACGGCCGATTCCAACCGGCGGATCGAAGTCTTCGAGCGTGAGCTCTGGCGCATTGCCGTCGAGCACCTCGATTGGGGTGAGCAGGTGCAGTGGGCGGCGCTGGCCGGAGCGCGGGTGACACTGACCGGCTGGCGGCGTGCGCGGGCGATGTTGCACTTCGATCAGGGCGGCGAGCTCAAGCGCACCTTCCTGACGACGGCGGTTCAGCGCAACAAGAACCCGCAGATCCGCTTGCGAGCGTTGCAGGAGATCGCCGGATCCACCGATGGAGACGCCTTCGACGTAGCGATCGACGTCGTCGGTACTTGGCCGCGCGAAGAGAAGCGCGAAGGCGTCAAGGTCGTCCTGCAAGCGCTGGCGGAGAAGAAGATCGGCCGGCGCGACCAGGCCAACAACTGGATCTGGCGCTGCGCCGAGTACACCCGCGAAGTGCACGAGGAATACGCCGTACAGCGCTGGCCTGAAACCAAACGGCTACTGGGGATGCTGGTCAACTCCTCGGGAACCGCGCACGCGCGCAATGCCCGCCGGCTCGTGCATTCGTCGCGCGACCAGGACCGGCGCTTGCAAGCGGCGATCCTCGCTGCCGCCGTCCCGCACACCGCCGAATCCGGTGAAGTCATCAACGGCGCGCGGGCTCGCCTGGCGCGCAAGCCCCCTTCGCTGGCGCGCGAGCTGTTCAAGAACTTCCCCAAGCCCAAGGCCAAGAAGTCTCGGCGGCGGCGGCGCAAGGGTGCCGGCGAGAACGGAGCTGAAGGTGTCGAGACGCCCGAGCTGACGACGACTGGTGCGACTGAAGTCGAGATCCACGGAGGTGATGTAGACCGCGTGGACGATGGAGCGATCGCCGTTGGCGCCGGAGTTGAAGCTGCCGCAGAACAGGGCAAGGGAGAGGGCGCTGAGGGCGCGGACATAGGGCCGGGTCAGTCGAACTCCAGCCGGCGCCGCGGCAGGCGTCGGCGTCGCGGGCGCAACCGCGACCGCGACGAGATCCACACGGACGGCCACGGCGGCGACAACGACGACTCGGCCCCGACTGCTGTCGGAAGTGCTGCGGACGCACCTTCCGCGCAAGCGCCCGCCGGTTCTGATCCGGCGGCACAACCGCAGGCGGGCACGGTGACCACCGGTGACGGCGAGAAATCGAACGCCGGTCACGGACTCGGCGATACTGACGGCAACGCGGGGACAGCTCCGGCACCGAGCCGCAGGTCTTCGCGCCGCTCGCGCTCGCGAAAGACCGCAGCCGGGGCTCAACCTTCGGCGGAAGCCGCTGCAGCAAGTACTTACTCAGCCACTGCTGCCGCCGACTCAGCCGCAGATTCACCGTCAGCGGCGGGCACAGACGCGGCCGCCATTGTCACTGCCGCGCCGACCGGGTCTGAACCCACGACGCAAGCCGAGCCGCGCAAACGATCTACGCGCACCCGCAAATCCAAGGCGAGCGTTGAGCGTGCGCCGGAGGCGAACGCTGCCGGTTCGATCGTGACTCCGGCTGCCTCGCCAACGCCGGATCGAGCGCCGGCGGACGGGGCCGGCGACACGGATGGCGCAGAACAGGCGCCGGCAAAGCCGAAGCGCACAACTCGCGCGCGTAAGGCGACGCCCAGCGGCGACGCGAGCACCGACACCGCCGAAGAGACCCCGTCGCCGCCCAAGCGGACCAGTCGCGCGCGCAAGCCGGCGCCCAACGGGGACACGACGAGCACCGATACCGCCGAAGAGACTCCAACCCCGCCCAAGCGCACAACTCGCGCGCGCAAGGCGGCGCCCAACGGGGACACGAGCGCCGATACCGCCGAGGAAACCCCGTCGCCGCCCAAGCGGACCAGTCGCGCGCGCAAGGCGGCGCCCAACGGGGACACG
>JADDQZ010000013.1:0-50562 GCA_016781085.1 Actinomycetota bacterium | reverse complement strand
CCCGTCGCCGCCCAAGCGGACCAGTCGCGCGCGCAAGTCGGCGCCCAACGGGGACACGAGCACCGATACCGCCGAGGAAACCCCCACCCCGCCCAAGCGGACCAGTCGCGCGCGCAAGTCGGCCGCCTTGCCGGAGGCGGGCAGGACCACCATCGAGGAGCGAGGCGCTGATGGCGCTGAAGAGGCGCAGGCCACGCCGGTCCGTAAGCGACCCAGCCGCGCGCGCAAGGCAACCGTTACAGATGACGGTCCCTCGCGGCCGGACCAGGCGGATCGATTGAGTACGAACCCTCCTCCAGCAAGCCCCGCGCCCGCGAAATCCGCTCCTCGCAAGCGTCCTGCCCGCGCGGCCACGACGACTCCCGAGGCAGCGTCCGACGTCGCGGCGCCCCCACCAGCAGCGCGGAAGCGGCCGTCGCGGGCCCGGACGACGGCGTCGAGCGCGGTGGAGGGAGCACAGGCTGAGCAGGCCACTGCCGCCGCCCCTACGCCCCGTCGGCGTACCACAGCAGCAAGAAAGTCGGCTAGTGGCGCTTCCAACATGACGGACGCCGTGCAGCGCGCCATGGTGGCTCGAGATGTCGCCAGCGCCGGCGGCGATCCGGGCTCTGCCGACGCCGCCTGAGGTCACGACCGGGCAGAGGCCTTACTAGTGCCGTTCGGTCGCCGCGCGCACCGTCTGAACCTCACCACCCGAAAGAGCGACGATCTCGTCAGCGTGGCGGCCGCGCACGAGTAGACGCCCGCAACCATCGATTCCCACCGCCGTGCCGGTTCGGTCCAGCGGTCCGCCTGCCGTAGCCCAAGAGACTTCCTGACCGGCAAGCGCGTCCCGAGCCCGCAAGTCCCGCAGTGCCGCGGTTTGCGGCTGATGCAGGCGCGCCTGAAGCAAGCGCAGAAAGTCTTCAAGCGTTCTTCCCATTTCGGATGGGTCGCGTCCGAGGGAGCCGGCAGTGGCTTGGAGAGCCGGCTCCAGCCGCTCGACGTCCACAGCAGCGTTGACGCCGACTCCCAGGACGACCCATTCCTCACCGTGTCGGCGCTCGGCCAGTACTCCGGCAACTTTGCGACCTCCGACCAGAACGTCGTTCGGCCACTTCACCGTGGCTTGCGCGCCGGCCAAGTCGGCCGCCGCCAAGCCCGCCCGGAGCGCCAGCAGGTCGTCCCAACGGCGCAGCACGAGCGAGAGCAGCAAGGCTTGCCCGGATGGTGCATTCCAACGGCGGCCGCGGCGGCCGCGGCCTGCTGTTTGATTGTCGGCGGTTACGAGGGTCCCGTGCGGCACGCCGCTTCGCGCCAGCACGGCCGCGCGAGCGTTGGTTGAGTCGACCACGCGCAGGTGCAGGCGCGGGCGCCCAAGGGGGACTAAGGCGTCGAGATCCAGACCGTGTCTCCGGGCATCAACCCGAGCCGACCAGCGGCGTCACCGCGATTGACGGCCAGGGCCGGGTCCCCGGCCGAGTCTTGGTAGTAGAGAAGCTCGCCAGGTTCGACGTCGGAAAAGGCCCGCGCCACACGGGCAAGCTCGCGGCCGAGCCGCGTCTGTACCAGCAGCCGCGTTCCGTACTCCCAGCCACTCACTCCGGCGACGCCCGGCTCTTCTTTCTCGCCGGCCAAGCCGATGTTGCCGTAAGCATCGACCACGGTGACCTCGGTCACCAGCGTGCCGTCATCTTCGCGTTTGGCCGGAGGCAGCTCAAGGCGCTCCAGCGCGTCGGGGTCGAAATCGCGGCCCGCCCGACTGAGATCGCCGCCGGCCGCCAGCCGTGCCGCAACCGCGGCGAAAACGTCCCGGCCGTGGAAAGTCGCCGACACGGGTTCCAGCCGCCACGGCGAGTGCGTGATCTCGACGGCTTCGACCACTCCGCCGAAGACGTCCGCCGCCGCCGTCAACAAGCCGTTGTCCGGCCCGACCAGGACTCGGTTGCCGTCGCGCACGCGCAGCGCCACGCCGCGGCGGTCACCGCCGACGCCTGGGTCGACCACCGCCAAGTGGATCCCCGCCGGCATGTGCGGCAAGGCGCGCGCGAGCATCACCGCTCCCGCACGGACGTCGTGGCGCGGGATCCCGTGCGTGACGTCGATGATCCGCGCGTCCGGAGCAATCCCGGCGATTACCCCATGGACCACGCCGACGAATTCGTCCCGGTAGCCGTAATCAGAGAGAAACGTTAGGACCGCCAACCGGTCGGAGGCTACAGGCCTGCACGGCGATGGGCACGGCGATGGGCGTGGCGGGATAGGGTCGGGCGGTGACACGACAAGTCGACTACGAGCGCTACGGGCAGACATACGCGCAACATCGGCGGCCCGACCCTCGCATCGCCGCGCGGATTCATGCGGCACTTGGCAGCGCCCGGACGGTGCTCAACGTTGGTGCCGGCACTGGCTCCTACGAGCCGACAGACCGCTGGGTGCTGGCCGTCGAGCCGAGCGCCACCATGCGGGCGCAGCGCCCGGCCGGCGCTGCCCCGGTGATCGACGGGCGCGCCGAAGCGCTGCCATTCGACGACGGCGCCGTGGATGCCGCCATGGCTTGTGTGACGATTCATCACTGGGACCCGGCCGAAGCCGGCCTCGCCGAGCTACGCCGCGTGGCGCGAGGGCCGGTGGTCGTCTTCACATTCCAGCTGGATGCGCTCCCAGCGTGGCAGCAGGAGTACCTGCAAGAGGGTCTGGCGCTCGAGCGTTCTCCCTTTCCGACGATGCAGCAGGTCGCTGCAGCCCTCGGCGGTCACGTGCGGATCGAGAAGATCCCGACGCCCGGAGACTGTGTCGATGGGTTCTTCGAAGCCTTCTGGCGAAGGCCGGAAGCGTTGCTGGACCCCAAGATCCGCAGCGCCCAGTCGATGTGGGCCTTGCTCGACCCGGAAATCGAGCGGCGGATGATCGGCCGGCTTGCCGGCGCGCTGGCTTCCGGGCACTGGGACGCCGACCATGGCGCCCTGCGCGAACAAGAGACGTTCGACGGCGCGCTGCGGCTGGTGGTGTCAGAACCGGAATGAACCTGGCGGTCACCCAAGCGGCAGGTGTTCGCCCGCGCCCGTCAGGTCATAACCGCCCAGCTCCTCGACCTGCTGCCTCAGTCGCTGGTCTTCGAGGGCTTCCAGTAGGGGGTTCAAGCCCCCGGCGTCCTGTTCAGTCGTCGCAACCTGAAACGGCTCGGTCGCGATCGGAACGAAGTCAAGCTCGAGAGAGGCGGCGGTAGCTCGCAGGCCGAGGCCGGCGTCGGCCTCGCCCGTCGCCACCGCAACCGCCACGTCGAGGTGCAGTTGCACCTCGGGTCCGCTCAGCTCACCCGGCGCACCGCCACCGTCGGAGACCAGCCGCTCGAGCAACGTACGCGTTCCGGTCCCGTGGGGACGGAGCGCCACGCGCAGCGAGGCCAAGTCCGCGGGTTCGCCAATGCCGCGGGGATTTCCTCTCGGGACGATGATCCCCTGCTCGCGCTGCCAGAGATGCACGAGGACCGGCTTTCCGTCCCAGGCAAGCCCTCGAGCGAACGGCGCGTTGTATTCACCGTTGCGGTGGCGCAAGTGAAGCGCCGCACCGTCGGCGCGCCGTGACCACAGGGCGGAAAGACCGCGATAGGAACCGGCCGAGCTGACGGGCGTGATGGCGTCAGCGACATGCGCAGTGAGCAGACTGAGCGCCGGATCGTCGCTTCCCGCCAAGCGAAATGACCGCCGGCCGCGCAGCACAGCGCGAGCGGCGACCGCACCGGTGGGCGCAACCTTCGCCGTCCGGCGCGGCTCGATCTGGATGGCTCCCGCGTCGGCTAGCTCCTGAAAGGCGCGACGGACCGTCGTCGGAGTCGTCTGCTCGGTCAGCGCCAGCTCGCGCAACGACGGCAACGCGGTCCCGGGCGCCAGGTCGCCGGACGCGATGCGCTGGGCGATAGCGGTCGTGAGATCGAGGTACCGCGTCATGAGGATGCCCGCCCGCGAGACGACAAATCGGGACCTCTGCATACTTGCAGGTCACGGGCGGGCTCAAATCGTCTTTGCCACCTGTGCCACTATGGGATATGCCAGTTGAACATGTGCGTGTCCGGCGTGCGGTGATCCATGAGAACAGCTAGCGCGAACCTGGTGATCGAGTGGCGAAGCCATCCCGGGGGCCCCGCCAGGACGATGATCACGGAACCCAAGCGCCCCCGCCGCGCCGGGCAAACACGCCGCTCGTGCTGAAAGGCCGCTGATGGAGTTCTTGCTCGATGGCTTCAAGCAGGCGCTCCAGCTGCTGCGGACGGGCGATCCGCAAGTACTCGAGATCACCGTTACGACCCTGCAGCTGGCGTTCTGGTCAACACTGCTCGCGCTCGTCGGCGGACTGCCGCTCGGCTTGGCGCTGGGAATCGGATCGTGGCGGGGCCGGCGCCCGCTTCTATCCCTGGCCAACGCGGGAATGGGACTGCCGCCCGTGGTTGTCGGCCTCGTCGTGGCGCTGCTTTTGTTCCGGGGCGCTCCGCTCGGGAATCTGAACCTCCTCTACACCCTCAACGGCGTGATAGTCGCGCAGACCCTGCTCGCTCTACCGCTCGTCGTCGCCTTGACCGCAGCTGCGACCCAAGCCGTGCCAGCGGCCCTGCTCGACCAAGCGCGCGCGTTCGGTGCCAGCTCCTGGCAGGTCGGGATCCTCGCCTTGCGCGAGGCGCGCGTCGGCGTCTTCGCCGCCACGATCGCGGCAATCGGCTCGGCTTTTTCTGAAGTGGGGGCCGTCGTGCTGGTCGGCGGCAACATCCAAGGCGAGTCGCAGACACTGGCCAGCGCCGTGCTCGTGCGCGTGTCGTCCGGCGAGTACGGTCGTGCCATCGCGCTCGGGCTGATACTGATGGGAATCATCCTGTTGCTCGCGGCAATCCTCACCGTCGTACAGCAACGTCAGAGTGTTCCGCTGCTCGCACGCTCGTCGTGAGTAAGCCGATCCTGCGTGCGCGGCAGGCGCGTGTCATACGCGGGGGCGTCGACGTCCTGCATGACGTCGACCTCGAGCTACACGCCGGCGAAGTCGTGGCCATGCTGGGGCCCAACGGCGCGGGCAAGTCCACGTTGCTGGCGGCGCTTTCGGGATTATCGCCGCTGCGCAGCGGCGAGATTGACGTCGACGGCCGAGTAGCCGCGGCCCTACAGGATTCCGCGCTGGCGAGCCGCTCGGTCGACGACAATCTGCGTGCTGCCCTCGCTTGGTGGGGCGTACCGCGGGCAGAACGGGGCGCGCGGGCGGCGGCGGCGCTCGGGCGGATGGGCGCCTCCCATCTCGCGGCGCGCAGGGCAACATCGCTGTCGGGCGGAGAAGCCCGGCGCGTGCACCTCGCGCGCGCCCTCGCGCTCGAACCCGACGTCCTGCTGCTGGACGAGCCATTCGCGGGGCTCGACGCGCCGACCCGGGCGGAACTCCTGTACGACGCGGCTTCCGCCCTGCGCGACTCAGGCCGAGCCACGTTGGTCGTGGTCCACGACCGCGCCGAGGCTTGGGGGCTGGCCGATCGCGTCGTCGTCATGCTGGCGGGTCGCGTGGAGGCGTCCGGGGCTCCGGCGGAATTGTTCGCCCGGCCACCGACTGCTGAAGTCGCGCGCTTCCTTGGCTTTTCCGGCGCGGTTCGTGAGGGCGACTACACCCGCCTGCTGCGACCCCAAGACGTGGCGCTCGACGCAGATGGCGATCTCACCGCAATGGTCGAGCGAGCAATACCGGTCGAAGACGGTGCGCGACTAGAGCTGGTGGTCCCGGAGGGGCGCTTCCAGGCGATCGCGCCACTTCCCGGTCCGCCGGTCGGCGCGCGAGTGCAGGTTCGTTTGCTCGGCGGCGTCCGCTTTCCCCGTGACGGCAAGCCGCGGCAGTAGGTTGCGCCTCGTGGGTTCAGCGAAATGAGGGTTGAAGCGAAATGAGCGCCGCCTTCCACGCAGAAGCACAGCCGCCGCGGGACGCCCTGACGGCCATGACGTCCGACGTCAGCGCCGCCGAGTGGATCATCGACCGGCTACATCCCTTCGGGACCGATCTCGGCTCCATCATTCCGGCCGGTTTCGGCGCTTACGCCCGCATCCTCCATCCCTGGCATCCACGAACCCGCAACGGACCCAAAGTGCGCTGGGGGCGATTGGCTTCGGAATCTGGCTGTGAGTTGGACGGTGGAACCCAATTCGAAGAGCTACAAGCGCAGGCGGAACCGCACGGGCTGCGCGAGCCCGAAGAAGGCACGCTCGACCGCGACGTGCTCGAGGTCTTGATCGAGCTCCTCACGCCCGCAACCGCCAGCCCCGAGAAGTGCTGGCTGGCGTGGTGGGACGGCTACGGATGGATGGAAGGACCGCCGGCCGTCGCTGAGTTGTCGCCGCTCGCTGAAGCCGGCGAACCGGCTATGAGGCCGTCGGGATCGAAGTCGCCGTCGCACTCAGAGTTGCTGTCGCTACACGTTGCGAGCGCCGCCGCATTACGGGTCAACATCCCAGGACGACCGATGATCCTCTACCGAGGCCCGATCCAGGCGGCGAGCGCCTTCTACGACGGACTCGTTTCGCAGAGTCCGAACCTATGGTGGCCCGACGATCGGTCATGGTGTGTCGCCTCGGAAATCGACTTTCGCTCCACTTACGTAGGAGGAAGTCGGGAGCTGATCGAGGCGCTCACGCGCGACGAGCGCCTGGAAGCGATTCCTGCCAAGACCACGGGGCGCGTGACGGACTAACGCCGCGATCAGTCTGGCGCCCGGTCAGATCTGGTGAGCGACGTCAGCCAGCAGAGCGTCGAGGAGACCATCCGGTGTATGCGGCACTGCTTCGAAGTCCGGCTTGGAGCCATGCGAGCGCAGCTCCTCGCTGGTGGCCGGGCCGATCGAACCGATACGCGGCTTTTGCAGGGCGTCCGCGCCTGCAGCTTCAAGAAAGAACCGCACGGTTGAAGCGGAAGTAAACGTAACGTAGTCACTGTCAGCCGCCGCTTGGGCCACGTCGGGCGAGAGCGGCTCGGCGACCGTCTCGTAGAGCACGACGACGTCCACCTCAGCGCCCCGCGCACGCAGCGCGTCGGGCAGGACGTCGCGTCCTTGCTTGCCGCGCGCAATCAGCACTCGCCTCGGCCGGTAGTTGCCGAGCGCCTCGACGAGACCCTCGGCCACGGGGCGCTCGGGCACGGTGTCGGCCACGATGCCGTGCTGGGAAAGCGCCGCGGCGGTGCCTGGGCCGATGGCGGCGACATGGCAATCCGAGAGGGCGCGCGCGTCCCGGCCGCTCGCGCGCAGCCGGGCGAACAGCTCATGAGCGCCGTTCGGGGAAGTGACGCAGACGAGTTCGTAGTCAGCGAGCGACGGAACCGTCGCCTCGACCGAAACAGTGCGAATCGCCGGAGCTTCGATGACTTCGGCGCCTAACTCGCGCAGTCGCGCGGCGAGCGGACTGGCTTGAGCGCGAGCCCGCGTGACCGTGACGCGGCGGCCGTGCAAGGGCCGCTGCTCAAGCCATTGGAGCTGCTCGCGCAAGCCGGCTACAGAACCGACGAGCGTGATGGCGGGCGCGCGAATCTTTTCTCCTTGCGCTCGCTCGGCAACGTCGGCCAGCGTGGCAACGAGCGTGCGTTGCCCGGGCAGCGTCCCGCGCTCGATCACCGCTACCGCTTGGTTTGACGGACGGCCGCCGGCGATCAGCTGCTCGGCGATGCGCGGCAGCGCGCGAACACCCATGTAGAAGACGAGGCTTCCTGGAAACGCCGCCAGAGCGGCCCAGTTGAGCGCCGACTCCGGCTTGTCCGGATCCTCGTGACCGGTGATGAAGGCGACTGCGCTCGCCACCTCGCGCTGGGTGACGGGAATGCCTGCGTAAGCGGGTGCCGCGATCCCCGCGGTGACGCCGGGCACGACTTCGAACGCCACGTCGGCGGCGCGCAGCGTCAGCGCTTCTTCCCCGCCCCGGCCGAAGACGAACGGATCGCCGCCTTTGAGCCGGACCACGCGCTTTCCCGCTTGGCCATGTTCGACCAGCAGGCGCTCGATCTCGTTCTGACCCATCGACGGCCCGCCGCCTTCTTTGCCGACGTAGATCAGCTCAGCGTCGGCTCGTGCGCCGTCGAGAGCGCCCTTGGGAATCAGCCGGTCATGAAGGATTACTTCGGCCGACGCGATCAGCTCGAGCGCGCGGACGGTCAACAGTCCAGGGTCGCCGGGACCCGCGCCGACGAGATGAACGATCCCGCGAGTCATGCCCGCGCCGCCGCCGCGCGCTCGAGCAGCTCTCCGGCACCGGCGGCGAGCATCCTGCGCGCCAGCTCCTGCCCGGAATCAGCTTGGACTTCGTCGAGCACCCAGTCGGATCCGTCCGGCATCCCGGCGAAGCCACGCAACAAGAAGCGCCCGCCGTCGAGTGGCTGGGCGTGAGCGCCGACCGGCGTGTCACAAGACGCGTTCAACGACCGCACGGCAGCGCGCTCAGCTTCCAAGGCCGCGAACGTGGGCGCGTGATTGACGCCGCCGGCCGCGGCCAGGGCCTGCTCGTCGCCCGCGCGCGCTTCAAGCGCCAGGATTCCCTGTCCCGGGGCCGGAACGAAGAGCTCGTCGTCGAGCTCGCACACAGGCACGTCGAGCTTCACCCCCAACCGGTCCAACCCGGCGCGGGCAAGCACCAGGGCGTCCACTTCGCCGGCCGCCCGCTTCGCCAGCCGTGTGTCGACGTTCCCGCGCAGTTCGACGACATCGAGATCGGGGCGAGTGGCCAGCAGCTGGGCTTGTCGTCGCAGCGCGCTCGTCCCCACCCGCGCGCCGGCCGGCAGCTCCCGCAAAGACCCGAAGCCGACCAGCACGTCAAGCGCAGACGCCCGCTCAGGCGCCGCCGCCAGCACGCAGCCGTCGGCGAGCTCTCCCGGCACATCCTTGGCCGAATGCACCGCGAGATCGATCTCCCCACACAGCAACGCTGTCTCCAGAGCACTGACCCAGCGACCCTTGTCGCCCACGTCGCGACGAATGTCGCCCGCGGTGGTGATCGTCACCAGAACGGCTTGTCCTGGCAGGCTGTCGGCGACCATGCCGGCTTGGGCGAGGGCGAGGGCGCTCCCGCGCGTGCCGACTCGCAGCGCGGTCAAGACCCGCGCGGGCGGAGGGAACGCACTTCCGCACTCGGGCGCTCCGTGCTCTCTTCGGCGACCACGTCGTCGAGCCCGAACAGCTCTCGGAGCAATTGGAGTCGGGCGTGACGGTGGTCGGCATCGAGTTGCCGCAGCCGCGCAGTCGGCTCGTGCAGCAGGCGCTTGACAATCGTGTCGGCGACCGCGGTGAGCCGCTTGTCGTCATTTTCCGTCAGCGATTCCCAGCGGTTGGCGTTGTCCGCGAGGACGCCTTGGGCGACGTCCGCGGCGTGCTGGCGCAGTGCGGCGATCGTCGGCAGTACTTCCAGTGACCCGAGCCACCCGGCGAACGACTGGATCTCTTCTTCGATGAGGCCTTCGGCTTTGCGAGCCTCGGCGCGGCGGACGAGCTTGTGGGAATCGACTTGGGCCTGAAGCCCGTCCATGTCGTAAAGCGACACGCCGTCGAGCTGGACGCAATCGGGATCGATGTCGCGCGGAACCGCCAAATCGATCAGCAGGAGCGGACGCCCGCGCCGCTTTTGCACGACTTCCCCGAGTTCGACGGCGTCGATCAAGTAGTGCGGCGACGCGGTGGAGCTCAAAACGATGTCGGCGCGCTCGAGCTGCGTCAGCAACGAGTCAAAGGAAATAGTCGAGCCGCCGAACCGCTCGGCCAGCGCAATGGCGCGCTCGCGGTGGCGGTTGGCGACGAACATCTTTGTGACGCCGCGGTCGTACAAGGCGCGAGCGGTGAGCTCGGCCGTCTCACCGGCACCGACGATCAGAACGTGGCGGTCTTCGAGCTCCACCAGCGTCTCGCGGGCCAAGTCGACGGCGACACTGGCCACGCTGGCGTGACCGACGGAGATCCGCGTCTCGGTCCGCGCGCGCTTGCCGGCGGCGAGCGCTCCGCGGAACAGCCGGTTCGTCAGCGGCCCCGCCGTCTGATGCTCGAGCGCCATCTCGTAGAAGCGCTTGACCTGCCCCTGGATCTCGGCTTCACCCACGACCATCGAGTCAAGCCCGGCCGTCACGCGGAAGAGGTGCCGTGCGGCGTCGCAGTTGCGCAACGAGTAGATGTGGTCGACCAGCTCGGTCGGGCGAATGCCGGCGCGGCGCGCAAGCATCGCCAGAACCGCACTTTCGGCTTCCACCGCATCGCTCACGACGAGGTAGAGCTCGATGCGGTTGCAAGTCGAGATGACCACGGCTTCGGAAATCGCGTCGTGCTCGACGAGCTCACGCAGCAGCCGCTGTGACTGGGCGTCACTCACAGCCAGGCGCTCGCGCAGGGCGAGAGGAGCGGTCTTGTGCGAAGCGCCGAGCGCCAGCAGCTCCGTCATGCCACGGGCTCGCGTGAGGGTTCGGCAACCGGCACCGCGGCCGCGTCACCGGCTTGCTGACGCTCCACGAGCTCCGTCAGCTCCCCCAGTTCGCGATCGATACGAGCTAGCCGCGAGGCCATGATTGCGACGTAGATCAGGACGAGCGCCAAGAAGACGAGATAAGCGCCGGCGACGTACGGGCCGGCCTGGTCGAGCGGTAGCGCGGGCATCATCAGATTTGCTGTGGCGCGGCGCTACGGCCGACGGTCGTGCCCGATGAATCTGCGCTGAGCCGGCGCTTGAGTTGCCGCACCCGCATCGTCGCGTGCTTGGAAGTGAGCTCGTACTTCCACAGCGTCACGGCAAGGACGGCGACCGCCAGCAGGCAGAGCAGGAAGGTGACGAACATCGAGGTCGGCATGCCTCCGCCCGTGGCCATGAACACCTTCGGATGCGGTGCGTAGGACTGGGCCAGGCGGACGGCCATGAAATTGATCGGCACGAAGGCCCCCGCGATGACCGCGAAGACGGCAGCGAAGCGCGCCTGGCGCTCCGGGTCTTCGAGCGAGAAGCGCAGCGGCCAATAACAGGCGAACAGCAGGAAGACGACCAGAAACGACACCAGCGTCGGCTCGTCCCAGACCCACCAATGGCCCCATGAGGCGCGCGCCCAGATCGAGCCGGTGACCAGCGCGGCGACGCCGAGGATCACTGCCTGATGGATCGCGACATAAGAGCGCAGGTCGTCGGCACGACGGCCGCGCCAAAGGTACAGAGCGCCGTAGATTCCACCGGCGATGAACCCCAGCAGGGCGACGATCGCCACTGGGACGTGGACGTAGAAGATCTTCTGGATGAAGCCCTGGTCGGCGTCATTGGGCGCGTAGAAGAACACCATCGAGAAAGCGCCGATGAGCAGCACCACCGACAGCAGGGAGAGAGCCCTCAATCCCCGGCCAAACGACGGTGTATGCAACTTACGCGGCTCCTTCTTCACGCTTTCGGCGGTCGCAGCCGGAGAACCTTCAGCAGGTGACCCGGCTTGTAAGGCACTTCTCGGCGCTCAGTCTTCCAGGAGGAAGTCGAACACCGCGTACGCGACCAGCCCGAAGACCACATCATAGAGGCCGAGCACTCCCAGCCAGCTTCCCGGAGCAGGCAGCGCGCCAGCTTCGTCGAACAGCGGTGCGGTGGCCTGGGCAGCTGCCGTCAACAGCGGAACCAACAGGGGAAGAGTCAGGAGCGGACCGATCAGCTCACGTGCCCGCGTCTGCACGGCAAGAGCTGCCACCAGCGTTCCGACGACTGCGATGCCGGCATCGGCCAACAGCAGGACGACAAGTAGTTCTGGCAGCGCCGGCCACAGCGGCGGGTCGAGCAAGAGCAGCGTGAACGCCGGTACGACGCCGAGTTCGACGACCACCAAGAAGGTGAAGAGCACGGTGGCCTTGGCGACCAGCATCGAAGTACGGTCGACGGGCGCGAGCAGGAAGCCGTCGAAGCCGCCTTCTTCGCGTTCAGAGACGAACAGTCGGTTGATGCCGAGGACGGCGGCGAACAGCAGCGTCACCCACAGCACGCCCGCGGCGAGGTCGCCTGACAGTGCGTCGCGATCAAGCCCGAAGTGAAAGAGCACGAAAGTGCTGATCGAGAACAGCAGCATCGCCGGCACCGACTCCCGCGTGCGCAGCTCCAAGCGGAAGTCCTTGCGAATCAAGGCCACGACCGCTCCTCTCACCGACCTAGCTCCCGTAACGCCGTCCGCGTCGCTGGGGCAGCGGGGACGCGTTCCCGGCTCCTCATCGGTACAGCTCCGCGATCTGCGCCCGCGTGACTTCAGCCGCCGGCGCGAGGACGGCCGCCTTGCCGTCGCGCAACCCGAGCACATGATCGGCTTCGGAAAGGCCCTGGTCGATGTCGTGGGAAACCACTACGCGCGTCGAACCTGTCTCGCGCCCGATCAGGGGCTCGATCGCCGCGGAAGCGCCCGGGTCGAGATTGGCCAGCGGCTCGTCAAGCAACAACAACTCCGGCTCGGGCAGGGCGACGCGGCAGATGGCCACGCGCTGAGTCATCCCGCGCGACAGCGTGGCCACCGCTTCTTCGGCCCGCCGCCCGAGGCCGACGCGCTCGAGCAAAGCCGACACCCGCTCCTCTCCTACGCCGTGCAGGCGGGCGTGGAAGAGCAGGTTCTCGCGCGCAGTCAGCTCGCGGTAGAGCATCGGCTCGTGGGCCAGCAATCCGACTCGCCCGCGCAGCGCCCAGCTCTCCTTGGGTAGCTCCGAGCCCAGCACCCGAACTCGGCCGGCGTGCGGCCGCAACAGCGTGGCCAGTATCCGCAACAGCGTCGTCTTGCCCGCGCCGTTTGAGCCGAAGACGGCGAGGGTCGAGCCCATCGGCACAGATAACGTCACCCCGGTCAAAACGTCGCGCTCGCCGTAGCGACGACCAAGCCCGTCGAGCTCGATCGCGCTGTCAGCGGCCGCCTTGGCGTCCATGGTCCGACTGGCCGCGCAGAGTTTGAGCGACGTGGGCCAGCGTGGGAGCCAGGACCGGAAAGAGCTGCTCGACGGCGCGAGGGCTGCCCGGGAAGTTGACGATCAGCGTGCGCCCGGCAGTCCCGGCGACACCGCGCGTGAGGATGCCGTGAACGGTGTGGCGCTGCCCCTCGCGGCGCATCGCTTCGGCGAAGCCCGGCGCATCACGCTCGATCACCGCGCGCGTGGCTTCGGGCGTCACGTCGTCGGGCGTCAAGCCGGTCCCGCCCGTGGTGAAGATGAAAACGAAGCCGTCGTCGACGTAGTGGTGCAGGCGATCCTCGATCAGCGCGTAGTCGTCGGGAACGACTTCCATGGCTTCGACCACGCAGCCGGCGCTCTCGGCGAGCGCCGCGAGGCGGGGCCCGGAGAGGTCATCGGCCTGTCGGCGGGAGACCGACGTCGAGACGGTGAGGATCGCGGTACGGATGCCCGCAGCCTACTCGCGCCGAGTCCAGCTCGCCGCGAGTAGGCTTGACGGCCCCCGGGCACGCCGTTTCGGTCCCGCCCGCAGCCGCGCGCCCGCCTCACACGAGCGCTCGCCACGGAGCGCCGCTGTTCACACGAACTGGAAGCGGCCGATGAGCTGCTGGAGCTCTTCGGCTGAACGGGACAGCTCCTGTGCCGACGCCGCGATCTGCTGCGTCGAAGCCGACGTCTGCTGCGTGGAGGCGGAGACCTGCTCAGAAGCTGCGGAAGAGCGCTCGGCCACGTCCGTGACCTGCCCGATGTCGCCTTGCACCTGCCGCGAGCTCTCCGCGATGCGCAACACGCCGGCGGAGATGTCGGCGATCCGGGAGGACATGTCCTCGACGGAGTGCCCGATGCGGACGAACGAAGCCCGCGCTTCCTCAACCGTCACCACGCCGTGCTCGGTGCGTACGGCACCCGATTCGACGGTCGACATCGCGCGCTGGGTCTCGGTCTGGATCTCTCCGATCAGGCCCGCGATCGAGCCCGCAGCCGCCTGGCTCTCCTCGGCGAGCTTGCGGACCTCCTCGGCCACGACTGCGAACCCGCGGCCCTGCTCGCCGGCACGGGCCGCTTCGATCGCGGCGTTGAGCGCCAACAGGTTGGTCTGCTCCGCGATCCCGGTGATCGTCTGGACGATGCCGTCGATCTGCTCGCTCTTGGCACCCAGCTCCCGCATGACGTCGGTGACCTCCTGCGAGGCCTCGCGGACTCCCGTCATGGCGTCGGAGGCGTCGGCGACCGCGCGAGCACCCTCGTCGGCGAGCTTGCGGGCAGCCTTGGCGACTTCGGCGGTTTCCGCCGTATTTACGGCAGAGGTCTCAGTGGCCGCGGCGACTTCCGCGCTGAGCTCTCTCGTGTGCTCGACCATCCGCACCTGCTGCTCGGCTCCGTGCGCCACTTCGGTCATGGCCGTGGCGATCTCGTCGATCGCGCGACCGGTCTCATCCGACGCCTGCGCGACTTCGACCGAAGAAGCGGAAACCGTGCCGGCCGTCGCGCTCACCTGCCCGATCAACCCTGCGGTCTGCTCGCGCGTCTCGTTGTAGGCCTCGACGGAGGAAGCGGTGTGGCGGCGCACCTGGTCGACGGCTCGCACCACGTCGCCGATCTCGTCGTCGATGGAGTCTTCGAGCGGCTCCGTCACAGGCGTGACGGTACGGGTGAAGTCCCCGCGCGCCGCTGCCTCGAGCGCCGCCTCAAGCGCAGCGGTGTCATGGTCGCTGAGCGACTGCAGGCCGTCGACGGCACGGTCCAGGCGCTTGCCCAGACGACGAGCGAAGAGGACGCCGGCGCCGGTGCCCGCGACCAGCAGAAGCAGCGCGCAGACGGCGAAGCCCCAGAGCGTGCGGACCGCTTGCGCTTCCACTCCGGCCTTCGAATAACCCGAGTACCACATGCCGATCTTGTTGCCGTCGCCGTCGAGCATCGCTTCGTAGTGACTGACCACCGTCTGGTCGACCACCTGGGCTTCGCCCGTGTAGGAGCCTGCGCCTTCGAACACCGCGTCGTGGACCTTTTCGCTGACGGTCGTGCCGACGGCGCGCTTGCCCTCCTTGCGCACGGTGGTGGCGACGCGGACGTCCCCCTGGAAGATGGTGTTGTAGGCGCCCTTGCCCATCAGGCGCTGGTTGGCGTCGACGAGGCTGTAGTCGCCGGCCAGCAAGCGGACGGCGACCAGGCGTCCGCCGTCGGACGTCGGCGCGCTCGAGACCATCGCCAGTCCGGCGTCGAGAGCTGAGAAGTCGACCGGACGGCCGAGCTCCGACGTCTTGACTTCGAGTTGTGCCGTTTCGGCGAGGCCCAAGATCTCGAGGTCGGCGGCGGCGACAAGCGCAAAGTCGGAGTTCGACTCGCCTTCGGGCAGCTGGGAGGCCAGCTGCAGCGTCTTGCCGGCCGGCCCGCCGTCGACCACGGCGCCGGTCGAATCGAGGGCGACGATCCTGGTCTTGTCGACTTTGCCAACGTGTGCGAGCGCCGGGCGTGCGCCGGCCGCCGATCCTGCCGCTTCCAGCCGTCCTCTGACTTCGTCCATCTCGGCACGAGCACCGGCAGCGAGCATCTCCGCCGCGCTGCGCGAAGTACGCCCTTGCCGTTCCTTGATCTCCTCCACGTTCGCAAGGATCGTGCTGAGCGCCAGCAGCGATGGAACCGCCACACTGACGGCAACGGCGACGCCGACGAGCACCGCGATCTTGATCTTCAGTGAAAAGCGACGGCGGGAGGCGGCGCCGGAGCGGTTAGGGCGAATCCTGGGCACAACGTGGTCATCGGCGCCGAAGCCCCTGACCTTCAGGCTATTTCGCTGCTTGCCCGACCTTGGCGCAGCGACACTTTGCGCGCTGCGGCTAGGCCGCAGCCGGCTCGTGCTCGGCTTGCGCGGCTGAAATCAACTCGCGCACGCCCGCTTCATCGCCGTGCCGTAGGAGCTCGATCGGATCCGGTTTTCCGTTGACGATTCCCTCGAAGAACGCCTTCCGGTCTTGATAAGTGGGCAGCGTTCCCTTCGCCCACCCGCGGACCTCGTTGAGCAGCACGGCTAGCCGCGCGTACGGCTCGCCGTATTCCTCGGCGATCTGGCTCTTGATCCGCTTGGCCAGGGCGGGTGAAGCACCGGCGGTAGAAATCGCGATGGCGAGCGGACCGGTGCGCAGGATCGCCGGCAGGATGAAGTTGCACAGCGGCGGGACGTCAACGACGTTCACGAGCATCGCGCGCTTTTCCGCGTCGTCGTAGACGCGGATGTTGATGTCCGTGTCGTCGGTGGCGGCGATGGCGATGAACGTGCCTTCCAGGTCGCCGGTCTCGTATTCACGACGGAACCACTCGATCGAACCTTCAGCCGCCAGTTCCTGCAACTGGGGCAGCGCATCCGGCGAGATCAGGACCACGCGCCCGTCGCAGGCGAGAAGGCCTTCTATCTTCTCCAGCCCGATCTCACCGCCGCCGACGACCACGCAGCGGCGACCGGTCAGCTTCAGGCAAGCGATGTAGAAGGGGGTTTCCAGCATGCCTTGCACGCATGTCTGGTCGCAGATCCCCTTGCGAAACTGGCAGACACATTCCTTGCCGGCGTAAGCCTGTGCGGGCATGACGATCCAGAGGGTATCCAGACGCGTACTTCTAATCAGAACATGGGCACGCAACTGTTCACCGACGACTCGATCCTGCGCCGCGTCAACCGCGAGCGCTCCGTTGCCATCTCCGGCGGCCGCGCGCTGCTGATGCAGGCGGCGCATCCGCTGGCGTTCGCCGGCTTCTACGCGCACACCAACGCGCTGTCAGACCCGTACCGGCGCCTCGAGCGCACCGCGCTGGCGATGCACTCCATCTACTTCGGCGAACGTGAAGTCGCCGAGCGCCTGACGCGCCGCGTCCGTGCGATGCATTCCAAAGTGCGCGGCACGCTCGAAGAAGATGCCGGCCCGTTTCCGGCCGGAACCCCCTACGCCGCCGACGACCCCCAGTTGTTGCTGTGGGTGCTGGCCACGCTGGTCGATTCGGCCCTGGTCGTCTACTCGAAGTACGTCACGCCGTTGTCTGAGGCGGAGCGCGACGACTACTGGCAGCAGTACAAGGTCGTCGGCCGCTTGTTCGGCCTCGCCGACTCTGACATGCCCGCGGACATCCTCGACTTCGACGCCTACATGAGCGACATGCTCGCGAGCGGGAAGCTCTACGTCACGCCGCAGGCGCGAGAACTGTCGATCGACATCGTCCTCAATCCGCCCGCGCCGCTGTGGTCGCGCGGATTGGTGGAGGCAATCAACCAGACCACCATCGGCCTGCTGCCGAAGGAGATTCGCCGGCAATACGGGTTCTCGTGGGATCCCCTCCGTGCGATGGCGCTGCACGGCGGGGCTGAGTACCTGCGGCGCTTGGTAGTGCCAGTTCTTCCGGCCAAAGTGCGCTACCTGCCAGGCGTCAACGGCTGAGCGGCCCGGGAGTCGCCGCGACGGCGTGAGAGCCCGCCGCGGACTGACTGGATGGACGAACTACCGGCAGCGACGCCGCTTCGTGCGGCAGCTGAGGCACGCGCTGGCGAAGAGGAAAGATCCACAATTAGGGCAAGCATTCATGGCGCCATAGTTCCCCGGCCTCGGCGGTACGGAAACGTTGCCGACGCAATTGGTCCTGGCTGAGACCGGCGAAATGGGCGCGCTGCGGCGGTTTGAAGATGCCGATGCCGGGGCCGTCGGAGACGACGCGGCTGCCCTACGGAACCAATTCGACACAGGTGCTTTCCGCCTGTGTCGCCGCCGCTACTTACGTAGGCGCTTGAGAATGTCGCTCAAGTCCCCGAGGTCAGCGCCGTCCTTGCCAAAGAGCGCCTGTCCGACGAGCTTCGTCAGCCGGGTCGCTTCCGAGTCGGTCAGGTTCCTGCGGCGGCCTTTGGACAGAGCAACGATGCGGATGAACTCGTTGCGCTCGGCGGGAGTCAGGTTCCGCTCCCACAAGTCCCGGCCCTTGTCGAGCAGCCACTTGGCGACCTGCAGAAGGGCTGGACGGCCGTGCCTCTTGGCGAGTTCGACGACGGCGGAGGGAGGCGAAGACATCAGCAGAAGTGCCACACAGTCTCGGTCACGTCGCAAGCGTACTGCTGGATAGCCGCGAACTCCAGCGGTCTTTCCCGCGCGCTGACCGCCAAGTGCGACCGGTGATCTCAGCGCGCAGCCGGGAACTGGCGCACGACGCCAGGCAGCAATCCCACGAGTCCCCGGGTGGCGACCGTCGAACGCCGGAAGACCTGTTCGCGGACTGGTCCCCATTCGTACCCGTACTGCTCGCGCAGTGAGACAGGAAGCAGCCCCAGCGTCGTAAGCTTGAGCAGTTCGAGCGAGGGCTTCGCGACCAGAGCCACCGGCGCCGGCAGCGGAGGCGCGAGCACATGCGCCGCGATGTCGCGCGCCTCCGGGCCCACGTTGAGCCCATGGGAAATCGTCTCGTGCACATAGGCCTTGAAGGCCTCGTAGTTCACGGGCCACGAGCCCTCGGGGATCCCGCACGCCTGCGCGAAGCGCTTCTGTTCCTCGTAGAAGCGCTCGGCTTCGATCACGGGCACTGGCTCCACGTAAGTGGAGTACACGAGCAGCGAGGTGTCGACCAGAGTGGCCCACACCCACCGCAACAGCTCCGGATCGCCCGCCTCGTACTGCGTCCCGTCCTCGCGGTTGCCACGGACGTACCGGTGGACGGCACGCAGCCGCGCCGCCGCCCTTTCTGATGTCTCCGTGTCGCCGAAGGTGATGGCGGTCACGACGTCGAGCGTGCGCAGCAATCGCCCCCACGGGTCGACGTCGTAGCGAGAGTGCTGCACGACACCGGCCGCAACCGAGGGATGCGCGACTTGCATCAGCAGCGCACGGCCACCGCCCAAGAGCAGGACTGTCTCGCGGTTGATCTTCCAAGTGGCGCTGCCGGGCCCGAAGAGGCCCCAGTCCTGGCGCTGGTTGCCGCGACGCAGCGCGTCAGCAACTTCGAGGATTTGTCGGGTCTTCACCCTTCGCGTCCTCGCGCGCGACGCACCCGCTCCAGACGATCGGCGAGCTGAGCTTCCGCGTCGTCGGGACGGTAGAAGCGCAGGTGCTCGGCTCCCGATGGCAGATGCTCCTGCGCGTTGACGTGACCGGGGCTGTCATGCGGATAGTCGTAGCCCCTGCCACGACCGAGCGCGCCGGCACCCGGATAGGCCGCCGAGCGCAACGACGCGGGTGGCGCCCCGGCTCCTGAGCTGCGGATGTGCTCGCGGGCGGCCCCGATCGCGACTTTCGCCGCGTTGGACTTGGGAGCCAGCGACAGGTAGATGGCGGCCTGAGCCAGCGCGTACTGAGCTTCCGGGAGCCCCACGTGCTCGACCGCCTGCGCCGCCGCGACGGCCACCGACAATGCACCAGGATCGGCGTTGCCCACGTCTTCAGAAGCGAAGATCACCATCCGCCGGACGATGAAGCGCGGGTCTTCTCCACCTTCGAGCATCGCCGCCAGGTAGTAGAGCGAGGCGTCGGGATCTGAACCGCGCGTCGACTTGATCCACGCCGATATGTAGTCGTAATGCTGGTCTCCCGCTTTGTCGTAGCGGATCGCGCGCCGCTGCAATGCGTCTTCGGCGTCTGTCAGCGTTACCTCGCCATCGCCGCTCAGTTGCGCGGTCTCACATGCGACCTCGAGGGCGTTGAGGGCCGCCCGCGCGTCGCCCCCCGCGCGCGTGGCCAGGAAGTCGAGCACTTCCGAGCTGATCGAGACGCCGGCACACGCGTCATCGCCGGTTGCGCGCCGCAAGAGGCCCTTGAGGTCTTCGGCCTTGAGCTGCTCGAGCTCGTACACCTGCGTGCGCGAGAGCAAGGCGGAGTTGACTTCGAAATAGGGATTCTCGGTGGTTGCGCCGACCAGTACGACCAATCCTTCCTCCACCGCCGGCAGCAACTGATCCTGTTGGGCTTTGTTGAAGCGGTGGATCTCGTCGAGGAAGAAGACCGCCGGCACGGCGGTCGGCGCGTTCTCGCGGCGGTGCCGCGCACGCTCGAGCACCGCGCGCACTTCGGCTTTGCCGGCGTTGACGGCCGAAAGCTCTTCGAACGGTGCTTGGGCATGCACCGACACCAGCCGCGCCAGCGTCGTCTTGCCGCTGCCCGGCGGCCCGTACAAGATCATCGAATGCGGATGACCCGATTCGATCGCCGTCCGCAGCGCCGAACCCTCAGAGAGCAGGTGCTGCTGGCCGACGAACTCCGCCAGCGACCGCGGCCGCTGTCGCGCGGCCAGCGGACCGCCCGCAGGCACTGACGAGGAGGCCGAGCCGACGGCGTCCGCGGTGACAGGCGAGGAGTCGAACAGTGAATCCACTCACACGGCAGTATGCCCCCGGCTGTGGCGGACGCCGTCGGTCAGCGCGCGATCAGCTGTCGGCTCTGCCTGTCGCGGACGCCGTCGGTCAGCGCGCGATCGGCTGTGGGGACTGCCTGTGGCGGACGCCGTCGCGTACGCGTGAAGTCAGCCCTCAGGTCCTCCGAGCTCGCCCTTGAACTCCTTCATGACGCCGTTGGGCCCGTCGACTTCGCGCTTGATCTGGCGCAGCTCGTCGACGAGTGCATCGTCTGCGCCGTTCTTCTGCGCCAAGTCCGCCAGCTGCTCGCCATTCATCGGATAGTCCGCGCCCTTGAGCGCCTTCTGCACGTCGGTCACTTGCCAAGCCACGTTTGCCTCCTGGTGTCGCCATTGCGTTCATGGCGAGCTACCCCCGCGGCCGACCGCTCAGGCGTCGGTGTGGCGGGTAGATTCACGGTGTGGATCCGCGCTCACTTTCCGAGGAAGTTCAAGAAGTTCTCACCCGCCTGATCCAGTTCGACACGGTGAACCCACCGGGTAACGAGCGGGCGTTGCAGGAATGGCTGCGCGGCTACCTCGAAGCCGCCGGGCTCGAGTGTGAGTTGCACGGCGCCGAAGACGCGCGCCCCAATCTGATCGCGCGGCTGCGCGGCGACGAACCGGGTCCTGTGCTGGGCTACCTCTCCCACGTCGACACGGTCCTGGCGAATTCCGCTGACTGGCAGCGTGATCCGTGGTCCGGCGAAGTCCGCGAAGGATTTCTCTGGGGTCGCGGAGCAATCGACATGAAGAGTCAGACCGCCGCCGAAGTCGTCGCCGTCGCGCGATTGGCCCGCTCGGGCTGGCGCCCCGCGCGCGGGGAGCTGAAGCTGATGGCTCTCGTCGACGAAGAAGTCGGCGGCACTTTGGGAGCGAAGTGGCTCACGCAGCAGCACCCGGACCTCGTGCGCGCCGACTGGCTTCTCAACGAAGGCGGCGGCGCGGTGATGCCATTCGGCGAGCGACGGCTCTACGGCGTCTGCTGCGCGGAAAAGGGCACCTACCGCTTTCGCGTCAAGACGCGCGGCGTTGCCGGCCACGCCTCCGTTCCCGGGCTGGGCGAGAACGCCTTGCTCAAGCTAGCCCCGGTGCTCGAGCGAATCGGCGCCAGTCAGCCGGAATTCGACATCACCGAAGAGCCACGCGCCTTCATCGCCGCCTTAGGTGAAGATCCGTCCGACCCGGCCGGCGCCGTCAGCAAGATCCGTGAGGTCGAACCGCGCCTGGCGCAGATGGTCGAGCCGACAATGCGGGTCACCGCCGTCCCCACACGCATCTTCGCTTCGGAGAAGATCAACGTCATTCCGGCGCACGCGGAGCTCCAAGTCGACTGCCGGGTGCCGCCGGGGATGTCGGGAGAAGCAGCGATGCAGCGCATCCGCGAGCTGCTCGGCGACGACTCGCTCGACGTCTCGTTCATCGAGGAAGTCCCGGGCAATCGTTCGGCGATCGCTTCACCGTTGATGGACGCGATCGCCGACTGGATGGGAGAACAAGAGCCGGGCGCCGAAGTCGTCCCGACGGTGCTGCCCGCTTTCACTGATTCGCGCTGGTTTCGGGCCGCATTCCCGGATTGCGTCGCTTACGGCTTCTTTCCCATGCGCCACACCTCGCTGTATGAGTCATGGCCGTTGATGCACGCCGACGACGAGCGCATCGACGTCCGCGATCTCGAGTTCGCAACTGCTTTCTTCCTCGATCTTCCTCGGAGGCTGCTCGGATGAGCGACGACACGCCCGTCTCACCCGACGGCGAGGAGAAGCTGCGCCTCGGCGGGATGGCTTTACGCAACGGCTTACTGGTGCACGGACCTACGCACTGGGCGGCCGCGGTGCGGACGCCACAAGGGCAGATCAAGGTCGCTTCCGGCGTGAAGCCGCGCCTGACCGAGCGCCTCGACGAGGTCCCGGGCGTGCGGGGCGTCGTGCGCCTGGCCGAAGCGATGGCGGTCATCCCGCTCGTCCGGCGCGCTTTGCCACAAGCCCGACTGGCGTTCGAAAGCCCGGCTGTCGCCGGGATGGCGGTAAGCGCATCGGTCGCCGGATGGGTACTGCGCCGGCGCATCGGCCCCGTCGGGGAAAGCGCCGCGGCGGTCGTTTCGCTCGTTCCGGCCTTGTTCTCGTTGCGTAGCGGCGAGGTCGCGGCTTACCACGGCGTCGAGCACAAGGCGATCGCCGCCTACGAGCAGGGCGCCGCTGACGCATCGGACGCGGCCAAGGAGCATGACCG
This sequence comes from Actinomycetota bacterium, assembly GCA_016781085.1. Lineage (GTDB taxonomy): Bacteria > Actinomycetota > Thermoleophilia > Solirubrobacterales > Solirubrobacteraceae > LC5-1. The sequence continues at coordinate 28,076 of JADDQZ010000013.1, read as the reverse complement.
ATGTGGCTCGCACCTCGTGGCGCCGATGCTGGCCTCCAATCTCGCCGGCTCGCTGATCCTCAGCAAAGCCGTCGAAAAGCCGGGGCCATTGGCGGGCACGGGGCTCGCGCTGGCTTCTACGGCAGTTTCGGTCGAGATCTTCGCCTGGTGTGAGCGCAACTCGAAAACCGCGCTCGCCGGGGCGCTGCGACGCCCGGGCTACGAAATCCAGCGGTTGGTCGGCACCCGCGAGCCCAACGAGCGCCAGCTCGAAGTCGGCCGCGCCGCGCTAGCGGAGATCCTGCGCGTCGAGAGCGCTGCCGCTGCTTGACGTATGTCGGGCCGTGAGGACTTTCGCCCGCTGATGAAGCCGGTCCCCTCCACGGCGGCCGACATGATCTCCGCGGAGAGCTGGAAGCGACTCAGTCCGCAGGGTGGTCGACCTTGCCGACGCGCGCGGCGCCATCCGCCTGCGACTACCGCAGCCAGAGCCCGCCCCGCACTAACGCCAGGGATGGCCACCGCCGTCGGCTTGCACGAGGCCCTACGCGCCAGTTTACTTCGCTCCGACTGTTTCCTGCGAACGGACGGTAAACCGCTCTTTATCGACTGTTAAGGGGGGCGCTGTGGCGTTGTCAATGCTCGATCGTGAGCGATCTGTCGCTCCTACCGGCTACAACCGCTGGCTGATACCGCCGGCCGCCCTCGCCGTGCACCTGTCTATCGGACAGGTCTACGCCTTCAGCGTGTTCAAGAACCCGCTCGTCGACCACTTTGGCACCAGTCTCACGCCGATCGGGATCATCTTCAGTATCTCGATCGTCATGCTCGGTTTGTCAGCGGCGTTCGGGGGGCGCTGGATGGAGCGCAACGGGCCGCGCAAGGCGATGGTGCTATCGGCAGTTTGCTGGTCCAGCGGCTTCTTCATCGGAGCGCTGGGCGTGGCAACCGAACAACTCTGGCTCGTCTACCTCGGTTATGGCTTCATCGGCGGCATCGGACTGGGCATCGGATACATCTCGCCGGTTTCCACGCTGATCAAGTGGTTTCCGGACCGGCCAGGCCTGGCTACCGGCCTGGCGATCATGGGCTTCGGCGGCGGCGCGCTGATCGCCTCGCCGCTCTCCCGCACGCTGCTCGAGACCTACGCCGACAACCCCGCGGACGCAATCGTGCCGACCTTCCTGACGCTCGGGTCGCTCTACCTCGTGACCATCCTGCTCGGCGCCTTCACCGTGCGTGTTCCGCCCGAAGGCTGGCGCCCGGAGGGCTATACGCCTCCCGAGAAGCAGCACAACGCGATGATCACGAGCGGCAACGTCACCGCCACCGAGTCGATCAAGACGCCGCAGTTCTGGCTGCTGTGGACGGTGTTGTTCTGCAACGTCACGGCGGGGATCGGAATCCTCGAGCAGGCCTCGCCGATGGTGCAGGACTTCTTCGCCGACGTCTCGCCTGCGGCCGCCGCCGGCTACGTCGGCTTGCTCTCACTGTGCAACATGATCGGGCGTTTCGTCTGGTCATCGACTTCCGACGTCGTCGGCCGCAAGCCGATCTACATGGGTTACCTCGGCGTAGGCGCCGTGCTCTACTTCCTGGTCGCCTCGGCGGGCACCTCCTCGATCGCGCTTTTCGTCCTGCTGACGGGTGTGATCCTCTCCTTCTACGGCGGCGGCTTTGCCACCGTTCCCGCATACCTGAAGGATCTCTTCGGGACACTTGAAGTTGGCGCGATCCACGGACGTCTGCTGACGGCGTGGGCGGCCGCTGGAGTGGCAGGACCGCTGATCGTCAACGGCCTCGCCGATTTTCGTGCCGGGCAGGGGGCGACGGGCCCAGAGCTCTATGGCCTGTCGCTGTTCATCATGGTGGGGGTGCTCACGATCGGCTTCGTCGCGAATCTGATGATTCGTCCGGTGGCCGAGAAGCATTACGTCGCCGTCGGCGAGACGGCCGCCGCCGGGACGAGCGAACGCCGGCGCTTCGCCTCGGCATCGACTCAGGAAACCGCAGCTTCGACGAGGAGTAGCTCATGAAGGATTCAGGCCTCGACAGCTCCTCGGCCCGTATAGCCCTCGGGCTGTGGGTTCTGGTACTCGTGGCGCTGGCCTACGGCATCACGAATACGTTCATCAACGTGCTCGATTTGTTCGCGGGCTAAGACACGAGCGGCGACGGGCAGGCGCCAGCACCTGCTCGACGCCGCGGATGCGATAGGCCGCGGGCCAGCTGACGGCTCCTGGGGTCCAGACCCCAACTTTCGTCCATGCCTTGTGCGCGGGTCGATTCGCGGGAAGTATCGACGTATGCCAACGTCGGTTTTGATCCCGCTGCTCGCCGTCATGCCAGAGACCCACTGGTACGACTGGGATCGCATCTCGCTGTGGCTGCAGACCTGGGCGCCGATCATCTTCATGGGCCTGCTGGTCTTCTTCATCTGGCGGACGATGCGCATGATGCCGCGCACCAAGCCGCAGGAGATCGAGCCGGCTTCTAAGTCCTCGATCGCTTGGAGCGACGTCGCCGGGGCCGACGAGGCCAAGGGGGAACTCCAGGAAGTCGTCGAGTTCATGCGCGACCCGGCTCGCTTCAAGAAGCTTGGCGCGCGGGTGCCGAAGGGCATCATGCTCCACGGACCTCCCGGCACCGGCAAGACGCTGCTGGCCAAGGCTGTGGCCAACGAGTCCGGAGCACGCTTCTACTCTCAATCGGCCGCCTCGTTCGTCGAGATGTTCGCCGGCCTCGGTGCCGCCCGCATCCGCCGTTTGTTCGCCGAAGCACGCAAGAACGCCCCGGCGATCGTCTTCATCGACGAAATCGACGCTGTCGCCGGTGTCCGTGGCTCTGACAACAACTCCGAGCGCGAGCAGACGCTCAACCAGCTCCTGGTCGAGCTCGACGGCATGAACACTTCGGAAAACGTGGTCGTGATTGCGGCCTCGAACCTCTTGGAGAAGCTAGACCCGGCGCTGCTGCGCCCCGGACGCTTCGACCGCCAAGTGCTGGTTTCAGCTCCTGACGTGACGGGCCGCAAGGCGATCCTTGCCGTTCACACGCGATCAAAGCCGCTGGGCCTCGTCGACCTGGAGATCATTGCGCGCCAAACCGCCGGCCTCACCGGCGCCGAGCTCGCCAACATCTGCAACGAGGCCGCGATCGGCGCCGCCCGCGACAGCCGCGACCTGATCGTCCAGTCGGACTTCGACAACGCGCTCGAACGCGTCGTCGCCGGCGTTCAGTCCCGCCGTGCCCTCAACGACCACGAGCGCAAGGTCGTCGCCTACCACGAGGCCGGCCACGCATTGGCCGCTGAAGTCCTTCCCGGCGTCAACCGCGTGCACAAGGTCTCGATCGTCCCGCGCGGCCGCGCGCTGGGCTACACGCTCAACCTCCCGGAAGAAGACCGCTACCTCAAGACGCGCGACGAGCTGATCAACCAGATGGCCGTCCTGCTGGCGGGCCGCGCCGCTGAGCAGATCATCTTCGGCGCGGTGACAACCGGCGCTTCTGACGACTTGTCGCGGGTGGCGGACATCTCGCGCTCGATGGTCCATGAGTTCGCCATGGGAACCACCATCAAGTCGCTGCGCATCTCGTCTCACGGGGGCGAAGTCTCCGACCGCACGCGCGAGATGCGCGACGAAGAGCAACAGCACCTCGCCGATCAGGCGATGCGTCTGGCGCATCAGCTCCTGATCCAGTACCGCGGCAAGCTCGAGCAACTTGCCCGGCACCTGCTCGACACCGAGACGCTCGACCGCGACGCCATCGACGAGATCATGGGCGACGTCGGGGCGATGCCTCTGCCGGCCGGCAATCACAACCTCCGCGTCGTGGCCACGAGCGACGGCGCCTGAGCTCGCCTCTTCAGCCGACTACCAACGACGGCGCCCAGCCCGGCCTCGGCCAGCCCCGCGACGGCGCCTGAGCCACGCTTCTTCAGCCGACCACCAGCGCGAACGCTCCGGGCTCGATGACGGCGCGTTCGGGCCGGCCGGCCTCGATCACTTCCCCGTCGACGTTGAGCTCCGTGCCCGGCGGGAGCTCCAACAGGATCTCGCGTCCGCGGGAATGAATGACGTCTTGCTGATCGGCGAGATTGCCGCGGCGCATTCCCCACGCGCGCCGGGCGAGCCCAAAACGCGATCCGGCCGGCACCACCGCGACGTCGAGCAAACCGTCCTGCGGATCAGCGGAAAAAAGCCCTGAGCCACCGCCGAACCCCCCGGTCACGGCGATGAGCACTTGCCACGTGCGATCGCTGAAGACTTCGCGACCGTCGATCGTGACCTTGCAGCGCAAGGGATCGGCTTTCACTGCAGCGCGAGCCGCACCGACGCCGTAGGCGACGGGGCCAAGCGCCGACTTGAGGACCGCCGCGTCGCGTGCCGCATGCGAAGAAAGACCGGTGTTAGCTCCGTTGACGAACGGGGACCCGTTGGAGAGCCGCCCCAGATCAAGGCGTTTGAGCTGCGTGCCGCAGGCCGCGAGCACGCAGGCCCGCGGGATGTCATCGAGCGGAATGTCTTGCGTTCGCGCAAAATCGTTCGCCGTGCCCGCCGGGATGACCGCGAGCGGAACGTCGAGGGCGGCTGCTATCTCGGCGGCGAAACCGATACTGCCATCGCCGCCGCAGACGACAATGCGCTCCGCTCCACTTTCGCGCACTTTAGCCCGGTCGCACTCATCGATGGCGAAGACCTGCACGCGCGCTCCCTGCGCTGTGAGCGCGGCCGCCACTTCGTCCGGGTCGGTGCTACCGCCCGACCCGGCGTTGGCGATGAGAGCGATCTTCACTGCTTCCAAAGTAGACTGCCCGGCACGCGCGACGGTCAACTATTTGTCCGCGCCGCCGTCCTTTCTCCCACGCATCTGCAGAGGTACTCGAACTGATGGCTGACGTCAACCGCCGCCTCGCCGCTGGTTTTCAAGGCGGACAAGTCCTCTCTTTGCGGATCACAGAGGAAGAGCTCACGAGCTTGCGTGACGCCTTGCGCGAGGGACGCGATCGTTGGCACGAGGCCAACGCGATCGACGGCGCCGTGTTGATCGACCTTGGCCAGGTCGTCTACCTGCGCGTGGAATCCGACGAGAACCGCGTCGGCTTCTGAGCTACCTCGGCTGGCAGCGCCTGCGGGTCAGGGCCAACGCCCTCGACCTGCGGATATACCGCTCCGTGCGCGGACTCGCGGTCGACAAAGACGAGAAGACCGTGGAATGGGTCCGGCGCTACTCGGCGCTGGGTGAGCACGGCATCGTCTGGCTCGGCCTCGGCGCCTGGGGGGCCACGCTGGACGACCGGCGCAGGCGGCGGTGGATCAAGGCCACCGCGACGGTCGGGGCCACCTACCTGACTTCAACTTCGGTGAAAGCCATGATCGGCCGCCAGCGGCCCGTCGTCGAGAACCTCCCGCAGTTGATGCGCACGCCGACCGGCCTGTCTTTTCCGTCCTCGCACTCGTCGTCCTCCTTCGCCGCCGCGCAGGCCTTCGGAGAGCTGTTGCCCCAGCCGCTGCTCTACGCCGCGGCGGCGGGCATGGCGTTCTCGCGCATGTACCTCGGCGTGCATTATCCGTCCGACATAGCCGCCGGGGCCGCGCTCGGCACGGTGATGGGAAGGCTGGGGCGATGAAAGTCGGCATCGTCGGGCTGCCAAACGCGGGTAAGTCATCTTTGTTCAACGCCCTGTCGCAGGCAGGCGCGGAGGCGGCGAACTACCCCTTCACGACGATCGAGCCCAACGTCGCTGTGGTCGGTGTCGAAGATGAGCGCCTCGACGCGGTGGCGAAGACCGTGCGCGCGTCCAACGTCGTGCACGACACGATCGAGTTCCACGACATCGCCGGCTTGGTCGCAGGCGCCCACAAGGGCGAAGGACTGGGCAACAAGTTCCTCGGCAACATCCGAGAGACGGACGCGATCGTCCACGTCGTGCGCTGCCACCGCGACGTCAACGTGATCCATCCGGAAGGCGATGTCGATCCGCTGCGCGATATCGAGACGATCGAAACCGAGCTGATCTACGCCGACCTCGAGCAAGCCGAGCGCCGACACGGGCGGGTCATTCGCGACGCGCGTAGCGGTGACCGCGCTGCGGTGGCCGAAGAAGCGTGGCTGCGCGCAGTGATCGCTGCGCTGCAAGAAGGCCGCCCGGCGCGGACGGTGCCCGCGCCCGCCGACGCGCCCGACGCCATGCGCAACCTCTGGCCGTTGACGGGCAAGCCGGTGCTGTTCGTGGCCAACGTCGACGAAGGCGATCACGACGTTCCACCAGAAGTGGCGGCCTATGCCGAAGCGCAGGGCGCGAAGTCGGTCGCCGTCTCCTCGCGGCTGGAAGCGGAGTTGCGTGAGCTCGAAGATGAGGAAGGGCTGGCGCTGCGCGAAGAGATGGGTCTGCCGGAAAGCGGCCTCCAGCGCGTGGTGCGTGGCGCCTTTGAGCTATTGGACTTGATGGCGTTCTTCACCGCCGGCGAAGCAAAGCCCGCCCAGTCCTGGCATCTGCGCCGCGGCCTCACCGCCTGGCATGCCGCGGGTGCAATTCATTCCGACATCCAGCGCGGATTTGTCCGCGCGGAAGTCATCGGCTGGGATGCGTTGGTGGAGGCTGGCGGTTACGCCGGTGGGCGCGACAAGGGCGTGCTGCGACTCGAGGGCCGTGACTACCTCATGCGCGACGGTGACGTGATCACCGTCAAGTTCACGCCCTGAGCCGGGCCCGCGACGTCAGTCGCCTGGCGGAAGCACCGTGAGCGCTTCGTCGGACTTGCGCCGGAAGTTGTCGGCCCGAGCGGCGAGACGCTGCATTCCGAGCGCGCGCGCGGCGGTCGCGCCTCCCCCCCAATCAGTCGGGGAGTCGGGCGGAGGTTCGACGTCCACGTCGCGAAGCAGCGCCAAGTCGCGAAACATCCGCAGCTGCTTGGCTTGGTCGATCAGCGCTCGGCGCACCGCCGGCTTCTCGCGCACGGCGCCCACCAGCGCCGCCTCCAGCGAGCCGTGGCGGCGCAGCAAGTCGGCCGCGGTCTTCTCGCCGATGCCCTTGGCCCCGGGAATCCCGTCGGAGGGATCGCCACGCAGGGCGATGAAGTCGGGGACGAGCGCCGGCTCGATCCCGTAGCGCTCGCACACTTCTTCCGGCCCCATCTCCAGCGGCTCGCCCTTGCCACCGCCCTGCAGCAGCAGCCGGACCCGCTCGCTCGCGCACTGGAACATGTCGCGATCCGCGGTCAGGATCAGCGCCTGCCCGCCCGCATCGGCTTCACGGCGCGAATAGGAGTGCAGCAGGTCGTCGGCTTCGAGCTCCGGGTGCGTGACGACGAGCCAGCCGAAAGCTTCGAAGAAGGCGGGGGCGAGCCGCCACTGCGCCGCGAGCGCTTCGGGCATGGGTGGCCGGTGGGCGTGGTAGGCGGGAAAGGCGTCCGTGCGGTAGAGCGCCGATTCCTCGCCGAAGCACAACACCACCGCCCGCGGATCGTGCCGCTCGATGACCTGCAGAAGCTGGTTGGCCGAGCCGAGCAGCGCGTTGACCGGCAAGCCGGCGGGCGACTTGATCGAATCGGGCAGCGCGAAGAACGCGCGGTACAGCAGCCCGGGAGTGTCGGCTAACAGCAGCGGGCCGGCCATCCCCGTGAGCCTACGAGACTGCAGCCGGCGCGCCAACGCCAGCAAGGGCGGGCTACCACTAACGCCACCCGGCGCGCGCCACCCGCCACCCGCCACCCGGCAGGCGAACGAGCCGGCGGTCCGACTAGCGCCTAGCCGGCTTCTTCTTCTTGGCGCCCACGGTTTCGAAGTAGGCCCACGTGTCACGCAAGCCCAGACGCAGACGCAGCGTTGCGCCACTGACGGTGGTGCGGCCGCGTGAACCGACGATCTCCGCGGAGAGGATGCGCGGAGACACTCCCCGCCTGGTGACTCGGATTCCGCGCAGGCGACCATGAACCAGTCCGGCGAGGCGGCGCTTGGCTTCGCCCATCGACAGGGTGACGCGCTGCCAGCGGTGTACGGGAGACACCCGGTCGTAGGGATCGGTGACCGAGCGCAGCCAGGGGCTGGCGTGCGCGCCGCTCCAGACGTTCTCGACGTGCTCGGTCTGCCCGCCCGACGTGGAGAAGAAGTAAGTGACGACCGGAGCGCCGTTGTAGGTGACGACGTGACCGCTGGTCGCACGGACAGCCGCGTCAGTTGTCGGCCGCTCCGCCGCGACACCGCCATAGACCTGCGAGCGGGTGTCGGCGTACTGCTCGAAGCCATTTCCGCCCTTGGAAGTCGTGAGCGCGTAGGTGCGCGCTGCGACGGCTTGCGCCTTCAGCGCTTCCAGCGGCCAAGACGCAGGCGACTCCAAAGCGACGACGCCGCGGATGTAGTCCTCGATGTTGACGGCGTTGATGGTGTTGAGGCTACCCCCGGCCGGCCGGAACTCGAGCGCGCCGCGATAAGCGCGATCACCCGTCACCAACGGTCCCGGTCCGACCACCTGGACAGCGTCGGCGAAGAGCGCCAGGCGCTTCTTGCGCGGCGAAAGCAGCTCGATGCTGTTGCCGCCGCGTGAGCGCAGGGTGTAGGTGGCACGGGGATTCAACGCGCGGTCCCCGGCGGCTGACGCCCCCGAGACCGTCGTGCCCGACGTCGTCTTGAGCAGGACGCGAACCGTCTTGTTCGGGTTGATGGCGTCGAGTCTGGTACCCGTGTAGTAGTGGCTCAGGATTTGTGAGTAGTCGTAGCCCTCGAGCGCCATCCCGTAGGCGCCGTACTGGCTCATGCCGATGCCGTGGCCGAAACCGGCGCCGGTGATTTCCAGGCGCGGAGCAGCGGAAGCGTTGGTCGCTCCCAGCAGGGCGAAAGTGAGCGCGACAAGAGTCGCGTGAGCAAGGCGTGTGAGATTCATGGAGAGAAGAAGCGGGCAGCCACAGGGGCAATCAGGCAGCGGCTAACGCCGAGCCTACGGTAGTGAGACACGCCGGAGGCGACGGAGTTGCGGGAGCCAACAAGGAGAATCGATTGAGTGAGCGTAAGGCGTCAGACCTGTTGGTCGAATGCCTGGAGTCAGAAGGCGTTACGCGCGTCTTCGGCATTCCCGGCGAGGAAACCCTGGACGTCAACGAATCGCTGGCCAAGTCTTCTATCGACTTCGTCGCCGTCCGGCATGAGCACGGTGCAGCACTCATGGCCGCCATGCAGGGCCGTTTGACCGGGCGCGCCGGCGTCTGCCTCGCCACGCTCGGACCCGGAGCTACGAATCTGGTGTCAGGAATCGCGCACGCCTTTCTCGACCGGACACCGCTTGTCGCGCTGACTGCGCAGGCCGGGTCAGAACGCCGCCACAAGGAGTCCCATCAGCACATCGACGTTCTGTCGGTGCTCGATCCGGTGACGAAGTACAACGCCGGCGTCGCCGATCCCTCGACGCTGCCCGAGCTCGTGCGCAAGGCCTTTACGCTCGCCGAAGCGGAAAAGCCGGGCGCCACCCACATCGAGCTCCCGGAAGACACGATGGCGGCCCGAGTCGACGTGGAGCTGATGCGCGAACCTCGGCGGCGGGCGGTGCTCGCGCCCCTTCCCGAGGCCTTTGCCGCCGCAGCGGCGGCCATCGAGGGGGCGCGTCGTCCGGTGATCCTGGCGGGCAACGGCGTGCTGCGCGCCGGGGCCTCTGCGGCCTTGCAGTCGTTGGCTCGCTCCGCCGGGATCGGCGTGGCGGAGACCTTCATGGGCAAGGGCGCCGGCCCTTCCGATGATCTCGCCTTCGGCACGGTCGGGATGGACGCGGCCGACTACGAGCTCGCGGGTTTCGAGGAAGCCGACGTCGTCATCACCGTCGGCTACGACCTCGTCGAACATGCTCCAAGCGAGTGGAACCCACGTCGCGACAAGACGATCGTCTGCATCGACAGCGTCGCCCCTGAGGCCGACGCGCACTTCGAGACTCGAGTCGACTTGGTCGGCGACGTGCGAGGGATCCTGTCGCAGCTCGAAGCACAACTGAGCGGGCAACGGTCGGCAGGACGGGAACCTTCCACGGTGTCTCGCCCATCCCCCACCCCCGCCGGCGAGTCGCGCCTGCGAGCGCTCGCGGCACGCGCCCTCGACGCCGGAAGCGAAGACGACGCCTTCCCCATGCGTCCAGCTCGCGTCTTATGGGAGCTGCGCCAAGCGCTGGACCCCGAAGACATGCTGTTCTCAGACGTCGGGCTCCACAAGCTGTGGATCGCGCGCCTCTACCCCGCGCTGGCGCCTGACTCGGTCTTCATCTCCAACGGCTTGGCCGGGATGGGCGTGGCGGTGCCGAGCGCCATCGGCGCCAAGCTGCTTTTCCCCGAGCGCCGGGTCGTGACGGTCAGCGGCGACGGCGGCGTGCTGATGAATTGTCAGGAGCTCGAGACGGCGGCGCGCTTGAAGACACCGGTCGTCAACGTCGTCCTCCAAGACGGTGCTTATTCGATGATCGTCTCCAAGCAGGACAAGAAGTTCGGACGTCATTTCGGGACGGACTTCGGCGGTACGGACTTCGTCGCACTTGCCGGAGCTTTCGGTCTGCCGGGATGGCGTTGCGATTCGGCTCCGGACTTCGGGTCACGCCTGGCGCACGCGCTCACGCTCGACGTGCCTTCGCTGCTGGTCGTGCCCATCGATTATTCGCAGGACGTCGCGGACCTAGAGTCCCTGGACACGAGGAGTTGACGTGATGGCGATCACCGCGGACGCCGAAAAGGCCGTGCTCGACTCCGTTCCCCGCGACCTCTTCATCGCCGGCGAGTGGCGTCCCGCTTCGGGATCTGGAACGCTCGCCGTCGAAGATCCCTCCACCGCAGAGCAGATAACCGAAGTCGCCGACGCCACCGCCGACGATGCCCGCGCCGCGATGGACGCCGCCGCTTCGGTGCGCGACGACTGGGCCAAGCACCCCCCGCGCGAGCGCGGGGAGATCCTGCGCCGAGCTTTCGAGCGGATCATGCAGCGACAAGACGAGCTGGCGCTGCTGATGACGCTCGAGATGGGAAAGCCGCTGGCGGAGTCCCGTGCCGAAGTGGCGTACGCCGCCGAGTTCTTCCGCTGGTTCGCCGAGGAAGCGGTGCGCCTCGACGGCCGCTTCTCAACCGCACCCAACGGTCAGGGCCGCCTCATCACCATGCGCCAGCCCGTCGGCCCGTGTTACCTGATCACGCCCTGGAACTTCCCGATGGCGATGGGCACGCGCAAGATCGGCCCGGCGGTCGCCGCGGGTTGCACGATGATCTTCAAGCCCGCGTCCAAGACGCCGCTCTCGGCACTCGCACTGACGGAGATCCTCGAGCAGTCGGGATTGCCGGCCGGCGTCCTCAACGTCGTGACTTCTTCGTCATCGAGCGACGTGTCAGAGCCGATTCTCAGCGACCCCCGGCTGCGCAAGCTGTCATTTACCGGTTCCACCGAAGTCGGACGCAAGCTGCTCGAGCAGTCCGCCCATGGGGTCCTACGCACATCGATGGAGCTCGGCGGAAACGCGCCATTTCTCGTCTTCGGCGACGCGGACGTCGACGCCGCGGTGCAAGGCGCCGTGATCGCGAAGATGCGCAACATCGGCGAGGCGTGCACGGCTGCCAACCGCTTCCACGTCGCCGAAAAGCTCGCGGACGAGTTCACCGAGAAGCTGGCCCGCAAGCTCTCCGGCATGCGCGTCGGACGAGGAACCGACGAGGGCGTCGAAGTCGGCCCGCTGATCGACGACAAGCAGCGTTCGAAGGTCTCAGAGCTGGTGCAGGACGCCACGGCTCAGGGCGCGAGCGTGGTCGTCGGCGGCATGGACCGCGACGGGCGAGGCTACTTCTACGAGCCGACCGTGCTCGCCGACGTGCCCGCCGGCGCACGCGTGCTGGACGAGGAGATCTTCGGCCCGGTGGCGCCCGTCGCAACCTTCGACGACGAAGACGAAGCGGTCGCGGCGGCCAACGCGACCGAGTTCGGGCTCGTCGCCTACGTCTACACCCGCGACATAAACCGCGCCTTCCGCGTGTGCGAGCGGCTGGAGACGGGGATGGTCGGCCTTAACCAGGGGATCGTGTCGAACCCGTCCGCACCGTTCGGCGGAGTCAAGGCGTCGGGCATCGGGCGCGAAGGCGGACGCGAGGGAATTTCCGAGTACCTGGAAACCAAGTACGTCGCCATGGCGCTGTAGGAGATTTGCGATGTCCGATCATCACGACGACGACGACGACGGCGGCGAGCGGCTGCGGCGAGAGCAACGCGAAGCGACTGACCGCTTCATCGGTTCAACACGCTCGGCGCTGACCCGGTTGGAAGTCCTCACCAATGAGCTCAACCGCGCACGCGAGCTCGACGCCGACGTCCGCGCTTTGCTTCCGTCCGGCGAGACAGGCGAAACCATCCGCGTCTGGCTCGACGGGCACGACCGCATCGCCGACGAGCTTCAGCTGGCGACCGACGAGCTCACAGAAGCCTTACGCGACGTCACCGAACATGCCGCGGCGACCGAGGTCTACCTGCAGAGCCTGCATCCCGGGACGGACGACCCCCGGGGCTGAGCCGGCGCGTGGATTGAGCGAGGTAGCCATCGCTCGCGTCAACCGTCGACGGCCCGTGGCCAGGCTCGTCGCCGTGCGCGGGCGTGGTCGCGACGCGCTGTGTGGCTCTTGCACTTCGCCGGTAAACCGGTCTAATCTGATGGAGACATGTCGGGCACGGCCGCCGTCTCCTTCTCTGAAGCCGACACCGAAACGCTGCGCGAGTCGCTCGACGAGGCGCGCGAGTGCCTCGCGTACTGGGAGGACCGGGCCGAGCGCCTGCCCGTCCGCGCCGTCCGCAAGCGCCGGGAAGCCCGTGAGATGAGCGAGCGCTGGCAGTCTCGCGTGGCGGACTTTGAATCCGAGATCTACGGGCGGGGCGTCCTCGGCGCGGTGCTGCTGTATCAGTCAGAGCGCCGCCTACCCGAACCGACCCGGCAGATGGGCAGGCATGTCGCTCATCGCGCCAAGCAGGCCGTCATGGTCGCCTTGGCTGCGCTGCTGGCGCTCCTCGTGGCGGGTGCGATGGCGGCCTACGAGCTCTTCCAAGCCGTTCTGCAGGCCTTGTCGCAGGCGCCGGTCTGATCAAGACCGCCGACGGCTCGCTCCAGGCGGGTCGCCGCGTCGGCGCAGTACCACAGCCCTCCATCGCCGTCGCGCCCACGGCGCCGGAGAAGGTCGCGTCCGTCTCCCGCGGCGGCCTGACGACGTAGCGAAGCCGGCGGGCTTTCCCTGCCCGCCGGGCTCTCGCGGTCTGGCTCTCCTCCCCGCTTACGGCGCCGTGACCGACTTCCAGCCGACGCAGGAGGAGTCTCGGTTTCGCCCTGTCAAAGGTGAGGTACTCGCCCGAACATGACACAGCCAATCGGATCGAAGATGCACGGCGTGCTCGACTACGCGACCGCGGGGGGACTGCTTGCCGCTTCTCGCCTTCCGGGCTTGCGCGGAAGCTTCGCCGGGCGGACGCTGCTTTCGGCGGCCGTCAATCATCTGTCCTACAGCCCGCTCACGAATTACGAACTGGGCGTGCTGCGCAAGCTGCCTTACAAGGCGCATCTGGCGCTCGACGCGATCAGCGCCGTGGGCCTGGTGTTCGTGGGGCTAACGCAACAGAACGCGCGGGACCGCTACGTCCCGATCGCCGCGGGCGTGTTCGAACTCGGCGCCGTCCTCCTCAGCGACCCACGCGGCGAGGGCGCCTGAGCTCTTCCGCCCGGACGCGCCGTAGGCCGATACCGTGCCCGCGTCTGAGCAGGCGCTGCGCGAGCGCTTCGCAGCGCAGCTTCTGACCGGCACCCCGGCCGAGAACCCTCGCGTTGACCGAGCAGCTGCTCGCCGCCGTCCAGGGCCAGGATCCGCGGAGCGCGCGCCCGCACGGCAAAGCCGTGGCGGTCGGCGGCGAACCGCCGACCGCCACGGCACCCAACACTCAGCCCTGCGCCGAAGACCCGGCAGCCATCTTGCGCAGGTCAAGCGCCTTGTCGAGGGTCTCCTCGTCAACGCCGTGCTCGCGTGCGACCTCGCGCAGAGTCCGCCCGGAACCCGCCGCGTCCTTGACGATCGCCGCTGCCCGGTCGTAGCCGATGTAGGGGTTCAGCGCGGTCGCGACCGCGAGCGTCGACTCCGCCGACCGTTCACAGCCTTCGAAGTTCGGTTGCACGCCATCAACGCACTTCTCGCGAAGGGCGTCGCTGGAGGTCGTCAGTAGATGGATCGACTGGAGGAGGTTGCGGGCCATCAGCGGCACGCGCACGTTGAGCTCGAACTGCCCCTGCATGCCGCCGAGGGTGATCGCCGTGTCGTTGCCGATCACCTGAGCAGCGACCTGCAACACGACTTCCGGGATGACCGGATTGACCTTGCCGGGCATGATCGAGGAGCCCTTCTGCAGCTCCGGCAGGTAGAGCTCCCCCAGGCCGGCACGCGGCCCGGAGCCCATCATCGCGAGGTCGTTGGCGATCTTGGTCAGCGAGACGGCGAGTGTGCGCAGCGCGCCCGACAACTCGACCAGCGCGTCGCGGTTGCCTTGCGCCTCGAACGGGTCTTCGGGCGCGCGGATCTCAAGGCGGCTGTTTGAAGACAGCAGCTCGCGCACCCGCCGCGCGAAATCGGGGTGAGTGTTCAGCCCGGTGCCGGTCGCGGTGCCGCCGAGGGGGATCTGCGCTACCTGCGGAAGAGCGTTGGATATGCGACGAGCGCCGAGGCGGATCTGCGCCGCGTAGCCGGCGAATTCCTGTCCGAGCGTCACCGGCACTGCGTCCATCAAATGAGTGCGGCCGGCTTTGACGATGTCGGCGTATTCGTCGGCTTTCACTGCCAAGGAGCGCTCCAGGGCGCCGAGCGCAGGCAGCAGCCGATTTGTCGCCTCGTCGAGCGCCGCGAGGTGGACTGCGCTCGGGAACACGTCGTTGGACGACTGTCCCATGTTCACGTGGTCGTTGGGATGCACGCCTTCGCCCGCCAGGGAGGCCAGCACCTCGTTGGCGTTCATGTTCGACGACGTCCCCGAGCCGGTCTGGAAGACATCGATCGGGAACTGATCATCGTGCGTGCCGGCGGCGACCTCGTCGGCCGCCTTGGCGATCCGGTCGGCGACGCCCGCATCAAGCAGCCCCAGATCGGCGTTGGCGCGCGCCGCCGCACCCTTTATGCGACCCAACCAGTGCACCACCGAGACCGGCACTCGCTCCCCCGAGATCGGGAAGTTCTCGACCGCCTTGCGGGTCTCCCCGCCCCATAGTTCGCGCGACTGGTCTTGCACGCTCATGACACTTCCTTCAACGACGGCGTGGACGGGGCGAGGCTATCGCCAACGGCATCGCATCGCCGCCGTTGGACTTCGCGGCCTTCAGCCGCAAAAGGACGAGATCTCCCTGGCCACGCCGATGGGATCGTCATAGGCCATGAGAAAGCCGGTATCGGGAAGCACCCGCAGGTCGGCATCTGGCAGCAGGTCCAGAGCCTCTTCGGCCAGCGACTCGGGATGAGCGCCGTCGTGGTCGGCCCACAGCAACAGCACCGGGATGCCGATGCCGGCGTAGGCGTCGAGCAGCGAACGATCTGGTTGCGGCGGCCACGCGGCGGCAGCAGCAGCCCAGGCGCGCGCCCGCGCGGTGTTGCCCCCGAAGTCCGCGACGGCGTGACGTATCAAGTCAGCGGCGGCCGGGTTGCCCGTATGCGACAACTTCACCCCCAGCGCCGGGTGCAGCCCGGCCCGCATGGCATGCGAAAGCGCCCAGTCAAAGCCGGGAACGGACCCAAGACGCAGCGCAGCGCCCACCGCTCTGTCAATGCCGTAGCGAGGAGAGCGACCGTGTAGGCAGTTCGGCATCAGCACCATGCGCGCCGGCCGTACGCGTTCCTCGATCACCGCGCGGATCAGCAACTGCGCACCCAAGTCGTGTCCGGCCACGAGCGGGCGCGGCCCGCAGGTCTCGAGGAGGAAGCCGGCGAGCACTTCCGCCAGCCATTGCGGCGTGTAAGGGTGCTCCGGCCGGTCCTCGGAATGCCCGTGCAGCGGGAGATCGGGCAACACCAACCGGAAACGGTGGCAGAGTTCCTCGACCAGCGGCTCCCACTCGCGGTGTGAGAGCAGCGCGGAATGCAGCAAGGCGAGCGCAGGCCCCGTGCCGGCTTCCCGGTACGCGACGCGCGCGCCGTCGTGGTGGTGGTAGAGCCGGAGCCTCATCAGCGCCCGGAGCCGATCGTAGAGTGCCTGCCGCCATGCGCTCGCCTAATCGCGCCATGCGCTCTCCCCATGACCGCGAGATCCTCCGCCTCGCGATCCCGGCACTCGGCGCGCTCGCTTCTGAACCGCTTTACGTCCTCGTGGACACGGCGATCGTCGGCCACCTCGGGACCATGCAACTAAGTGCGCTGGCGCGGGCGGGAACCGTCTTGACCACGACGTTCACGGTCTTCAATTTCCTGACTTACGGGACCACCGCGCAAGTCGCCCGCCTGCATGGCGCCGGCGAGCACGAGCGCGCTACGCGGCTGGGAATGCAGGCGTTCTGGCTCGGCTTGGGGATCGGGATGGTGCTGCTCGTCGCTTTGATCGCGCTGGCTGACCAGGCGGTGGCGCTCATGGGCGCGCGGGGCGAGGTGGCTGATGAGGCCGCGACGTACCTACGGATCTCGGCGCTCGGAGCACCGGCGTTCATGATCGCCGCGTCGGCTCAGGGCTACTTGCGGGGTATCTCCGATCTGCGGACGCCGCTGATCATCCTCGTCGTCGCGCAAGTGATGAACGCGCTCCTCGAAGTTTTGTTCGTCTACGGCTTCGGTTGGGGACTCGAGGGCTCGGCCTGGGGAACGGTGCTCGCCCAAGTGGGCATGGGGCTGGCCTTCGCCCGCATCCAGGCACGCGGCGGCTGGCGCAAGCCGCGTCTGCGCCAGATCGTTCCGCTGATGCGCGTCGGCAGCGAGATCGCGGTGCGCACCACCGCGCTGGTCGGCTCCTTCCTGATCGCCACGGCGGTGCTCGGGCGTGTGGGAGACGCTTCGGTGAGCGCACACCAGATCGTCTTCAACCTCTTCATCTTCATGGCGCTCGTCCTAGACGCGATCGCCATCGCCGGCCAGGTGATGGTCGGCCGGCTACTCGGAGCCGGCGATCCAGGCGCAGCCCGCGAAGCCGCGATGCGCATGATCGGATGGTCCGTGCTCGCCGGGACGATCTTCGGGGCGTTCCTGCTTGCTCTCGGCGACGTGCTGCCGCGCTTGTTTACTTCCGATCAAGCGGTGATCGAGCGGGCCGATGCGATTTGGCTGCTGTTCGCCTTGTCCATGCCGGCCAACGCGGCGGTGTTCGCCCTGGACGGCATCCTCATCGGCGCGGGCGACACGCGGTATCTGATGTGGGGGATGCTGGCTGCGGCGGTCACCTTCATCGCGCTGTCGCTACTGACGCTCCAGCAAGGCTGGGGAATCGAAGGCGTCTGGTGGGGACTGGTCGCGCTGATCGGAGTGCGATTGATCACCTGTGCCGCGCGCTTTGCGTCGAATGCGTGGGCGTCGACGGGGGCGCGGCCGCGAGAAGCCTGAAAAAGGCCCTCAGCGCAACTCGGCCGAACGCGAGAAGCCTGAAATAGGCGTCAGCGCGACTTGGCCGGGCGCGCCACCATGTTGCGCACTTCGAACACGGCCGTCGCGGGCGTCAGCTTGTCGATCGGCTTTTTCACGCCCGTGAACCGCCCGCGGCCGCGATAGTCGGCGTAGCGCACGAGCTCGCCATCGCGGACGAAGACGAACAGCTCGGCCGATTCGACGTCGTAGTTGATATGCCCCTGAAAGTCGCGTCCCAACGCCCGCTCGATACGCTCGCGTGGCGTTCCCTTGGCGACCACCAGCACTTGGTCCCACTCGAACTTCGTGATGTCGGCGAGCACCACGGGCCGTCCTTGGTCTTCTGCCGTGGCCACGTCGCGCCCCAACTCCTCGGCCAGCAGGTTGTCGACCGCGTAGGTCTTCTCGCCGCGCGTGAAGTAGACCGACAGCCCGAGACCGACGATGCACAAAAGCAACAGCGTTATGACGGCGAGCAGGGCCCGGCCCATGCGATCAGGCTACCCAGGCTACCCGCACGGGCGCCGTGCGGGGACCGGCAGCGGCAGAACGGGCGCCACAGCTGAAAAGCCGCCCCCTCGGCCGGCTTCCTGAGGCCGCCTAGAATCGGCCGTCTCGTGCCTGCTCACCGCCCGCTTCCGCCGCAACTCGACTTACCCCGCCTCGATCAAGAAGTGCTCGAGCGCTGGACGCAGCGCGACATCTTCAAGGAGTCGCTGCGCCGCCGCGAAGGCGCGCCGCCGTTCGTCTTCTACGAGGGGCCGCCGACCGCCAACGGCTTGCCGGGCTCACATCACGTGCTGTCGCGCGTGTTCAAGGACATCTTCCCCCGCTACAAGACCATGCGCGGGTTCTACGTCGAGCGCAAGGCGGGATGGGACTGCCATGGCCTGCCAGTCGAGATCGCGGTGGAGAAGAAGCTCGGGTTCACCACCAAAGACGACATCGAGGCCTACGGCATTGCGGAATTCAACGCGCAGTGCCGCGAGTCGGTCTTCGAGTTTCTCGAGGACTGGACGAAGCTGACCGAGCGGATCGGCTTCTGGGTCGATCTCGACGACGCTTACCGCACGCTCGACTCGAGCTACGTCGATTCCGTCTGGTGGGCGCTGAAGTCGATTTGGGACAAGGGCCTGCTTTACGAGGGTCACAAGGTCGTCCCGTACTGCACGCGCTGCGGCACCGCGCTGTCATCGCACGAAGTCGCTCAGGGCTACAAGGACGTCGAGGATCCTTCCGTCTACGTCGGCCTGCCGGTGCGCGAAGGCGTCGAAGGGCCGCTGCACGAGGACGACACTCTGCTCGTGTGGACGACCACACCGTGGACGCTCGTTTCCAACGCGGCCGTGGCGGTCGACCCCCAGCTGACCTACGCGCGCGCCGAGTCCGCCCAGGGCGATGGTCCTTACGTGCTGGCCGAGAGCCTGGTTCAGCGCGTGCTCGGAGAGGACGCCGAAGTGCTTGGCACGTTCCTCGGCGCGGAGATGATCGGTGCGGGCTATAAGCCGCCGTTTGACTTCATCCCCGGCGAGGCCTACGGGGAGAAGGGCCACACCGTCCTTCCCGCCGACTTCGTCACCGCCGAAGACGGCACCGGCATCGTCCATACCGCCGTGGCCTTCGGCGAAGACGACTATCGCCTGGGCGCCGAGCAGGGCCTGACGGTCGTCAACCCGGTTCGCCGCGACGGCACGTACGACGAGCGCATCGGCCCCTACGCCGGGCGCTGGGTCAAGGACGCCGATCAAGATCTGATTGCCGACCTCGAGGCTCGCGGGAGGCTGCTGCGCGCCACGTCCTACTTGCACGCCTATCCGCACTGCTGGCGGTGCAGCACCCCCCTTCTCTACTACGCCAAGCCGTCTTGGTACATCGCCACTTCGCAGGTACGCGAGCGCCTGCTGGTCGCCAACGAGACGATCGACTGGCATCCGGGCCACATCAAGGAAGGCCGATTCGGCCGCTGGCTCGAGAACAACGTCGACTGGGCAATCTCGCGCGAGCGCTACTGGGGCACGCCGCTGCCGGTCTGGCGCTGCGCCAACGGCCACTTGGATTGCGTCGGCTCGATCGCCGAAGCCGAGGCCAAGGCGGGACGTGAGCTACCCGACCCGCACCGCCCCTTCGTCGACGAGCTGGAATGGGCGTGCGGTGACTGCAGCGAGCCGATGCAGCGCGTGCCCGAAGTCATCGACGTGTGGTTTGACTCCGGGGCGATGCCGTTCGCGCAGTACCACGCGCCGGTGGAGAACGAGAAGCATTTCCAGCAGCGCTTTCCGGCCGACTACATCTGCGAGGCCATCGACCAGACGCGCGGCTGGTTCTACTCCCTGCTGGCGATTTCGACGCTCCTATTCGATGAGGCGCCGTACAAGACGGTGCTGTGTTTGGGGCACATCGCGGACCCGCAAGGCCGCAAGATGTCGAAGTCGCTCGGCAACGTCGTCTCCCCTTGGGAAGTGCTCGACCGCCACGGCGCCGACGCCTTCCGCTGGTACTACCTGACGTCCAAGCAGCCGTGGGACGGCTACCTCTTTTCCGCTGACACGGTCGGCGACTCGGTGCGGCAGCTGCTGCTTCAGCTGTGGAACACCTACGGCTTCTACGTTCTCTACGCCAACGTCAACGGCGTTGAGCGCGACGTCGCGGCTGCGCCCGCCAACGACCTCGACGCGTGGGCGCTGTCGCGCCTGCAAGCAGTTTGCGAGACGGCGATCGAGCGGCTTGACGCCTTCGACGCCACCGGCGCCGGCCGCGCGATGGCCGAATTCGTCGACGACCTGTCCAACTGGTACGTGCGCCGGTCGCGACGGCGCTTCTGGGATGGCGATCCGGCGGCGTTCGCGACGCTGCGGACCTGCCTGGTGACGGTGGCGAAGCTACTGGCGCCGTTCGTGCCGTTCATCTCCGACGAGATCTACGACAACCTCGACGGCAGCGAGCCGAGCGTCCACCTCTGCGACTACCCCGAAGCCGATTCGGCCTTGCGCGATGACGGCCTGGAGCAAGCGATGAGCGTGGTACGTGAAACGGTTCGGCTCGGATTGGCCGCCCGTGGTCAGGCCAAGCTCAAGGTGCGCCAGCCGTTGCGCGCGGCCGTCGTCGTAGCATCGGGCGACGAGCAGGCCGCGATCGAGCGGCTGCAATCCGTGGTGCTGGAAGAGCTCAACGTCAAGGAACTGCGCTTCGTCTCTCAAGCCGACGAGCTCGGCTCCTACGAGATCAAGGCGAACTACCGCGCGCTGGGGCCGCGTTTCGGTAAGCAGATGCCGCAAGCCGCGGCCGCTGTCGCTGCCCTCGACCCGGCGCATGTGACCCAGACGCTGCGCGACGGTGGCACGGTTGGCATCCACGTCGACGGCCACGATCATGAGCTGACTTCAGACGACCTTCTGTTGGCCATGAAACCGCTCGAGGGCTATCAGCTCGAGCGCGAGGGCTCGCACGCGGTCGCGCTCGATCTCGAGCTCGACGAGGAGCTACGCCGCGAGGGGCTGGCGCGAGAGATCGTCCACGCCGTGCAAAACACGCGCAAGCAGTCGGGGTTGGAAGTCGAGGATCGGATCGAGCTCGCGCTGTCCGGCGACGAGATGCTGCTGGACGCAGCGCGGGCGCACGAGCCCTATGTGGCGGGTGAAACGCTCGCCGTGGACGTGGATTACAACGCGGGCAAGGACATCGACGGCGACAACCGGGCTTCTGAGGCCGTCATTGAAAGCCGGCGTCTGGAGATCCGGTTGCGCCGCGCCAGCTGATGCGTCCGTCCAGGGCCTAGGCTCGCAGCGCCTCGCGCAGGGCGACGGCGATGTGCCCAATTGCTCAAGCCGGCGGCCTATATATCCGTTGAAAGCCGTGTGACTGTTGACACACATGTCCGTGAATCCGGCTCCCCGGACCGCCGCCCGAGCTTGGCGCTCAGCCCGAGCTTGGCGCTCCTCGCGCTCGCGGCCGGTTCGCTGGTGGCCGGTATCGCCGCGTACGCCGTCGAGGGCAACCTTGCCGTGCTCTTGGTCGATGGCTCGTGGACGGCGGCCGCGCTCTTCGCGGTGCTGGCTTGCGCCAAGGCGTGGCGCGCGATCCCCGACGCAAGACAGCGCCGTCCATGGCTCGCCCTTGCGGTCGCGCTGGCCTGGTGGTTGGCCGGACAGCTGATCTGGGACTTCTATGCCATCCGCGGGACAGCCGTACCAGCCTTGCCATCGGCTGCGGATGCGTGCTGGATCGCCTTCGCACTGGTCGCTTCGGTTGGCTTCTACTGGCTGTCTGCCGGCTCGAGTCGCGAGGCGCGAATCTCCTCGGCTCTGGACATCATCGCCTTGGACGCGCTGGTCGGCGTTGCCGCAGTGTTTCTGTTCTACGACGACTTCCTCGCGTCGTCTCTATCGATTTCGGGCCGTATAACCGCGATGGCGTACGCCGTCACATATGTGTCGGTGGTCGTCAGCGTCCTGCACACGCTGTTGCGCAAGCTGGATCTACGCCGGCATCCGGCCGTTCTCGCGGTCGCAGCGGGGACAACGCTGCAGGCCATCGCCTTCGTGATGTGGACGCCGCAACTACTCGCGGGCTCATACGTCATCGGAGCCGGGCCGGTCGACCTGCTCTGGACCCTCGGATTGGTGACGCTCGGCGCGGCCGGCATGCTGGCCCCGCGGTCTCGCGCCCTGCCCGAACCCACCAAGGCAGACATCCGGAGACGGGAACTCCTGCCCACGGCTACGTTCCTGCTGTCGCTGTCATTGATGCCGGTACTCCTGCTGCTCGACGCGCCGCCGGCGACGCGGCTTACGTTGCAAGCAGGGGCGATCATCGCGGCATTGTGCTTCACCGCTCGGCTCTGGATGAAGGCACGGGCGGAGGAAAAGGCGTCCGCTCAGGCCATGCGCGACAAGGGCGAACTCGATCGCTTCTTCGAACTGACGCCCGACATGCTCGCGGTGGCGTCGCCTGAGGGCTATTTCGAGCGTGTCAACCCCTACTTCAGCGAGGTCCTTGGCTTTTCCGCCGAGTACCTGACGTCCCAGCCGTTCTTGGCCTTCGTGCATCCCGACGACGTCGAGCAAACCGTGGTGGAGATGGCGGCGCTCGACTCCGCAGAAGTGACCGTTTCGTTCGAGAATCGCTATCGCGCGAGCAACGGCGAGTACCGAAACGTTCTCTGGAACGCGCTGCCCGACCCGGCCACGGGGCGCGTCTACGCCGCCGCCCGTGACATCACCGACGTCCGGAGCGCGCAGATCGAATTCCAGCAATACGCGCAGGAGATCTCAGACCTCTACGACAATGCGCCGTGCGGCTATCACTCGACAGATGCCCGTGGCGTCGTCACACGCGTGAATGCGACAGAGTTGACTTGGCTGGCGCGGGAACGCGACGACGTGCTCGGTCGCCAATTCGTGGACTTCCTGACGCCGGGCAGCGCAGACCGCTACGCCGACAGCCTCGCCAAGCTCGCCGACCAACACGCTGTGATGGTCGAGTGCGAAGTCGTGGTGGCCGACGGATCGACGTTCTTCGCCATCATCGACAGCACGGCGATCCTCGATGACGCCGGAGTCCTCACCGGAGCGCGTTCGACTCTCGTGGACGTCACTTCCCGCAAGCAGGCCGAAGAGGCGATGAAGGAAGCTCGTGACCAGGCGCTCGAGGCTTCGCGGCTGAAGTCGGATTTCGTCGCCAACATGAGCCACGAGATCCGCACACCGCTCAACGGCGTCATCGGAATGACGGAGCTGCTGCTGGACACGAGCCTTGACCGCGACCAGCGCGAGTACGGGGCGGCGATCAGGGATTCGGGCGATGCGCTGATGGCGGTGATCGGGGACATCCTCGATTTCTCCAAGATCGAGGCGGGCAGCATGGAGCTCGACAACGACGACTTCGCGCTGCATGAGCTGGTCGAGTCTTCATGTGCGCTGGTGTCGACTCAGGCACGCGCCAACGGCGTCGAGCTCATGGTCGCCCTGAGCGGATCGGTTCCGGCCGCCGTCACCGGCGACTCGGTGCGCGTGCGCCAGGTGCTGCTCAATCTCGTCACCAACGCCGTGAAGTTCACCGCCGACGGCGAGGTGGTGGTGCGGGTCGACTGCGAGGACCTTGGCAACAACGAGGTGCTGGTGTCCTTCCAGGTGTCTGACACGGGCATCGGCATCGACGCGGACGCGCTGCAACGACTATTCGACCCGTTCACGCAGGCCGACTCTTCGACGACGCGTCAGTACGGCGGCACGGGCCTGGGCTTGGCCATCTCCAAAGAGCTGGTCGAGCTGATGGGCGGCGAGCTGACCGCCACGAGCGTCCGGGGGCAAGGCAGCACCTTCCGCTTCACGACGCCGTTCACGCTCGCACCGGATCCGCGGCCGCGGCGCCCGCGCGGCGACCTCACGGGTCTGCGCGTGCTGGTGGTCGACGACAACGCCACGAACAGGTCGATCCTTTGCGAGCAGGTCGGCTCATGGCGCCTGGATTGCGACGCCGCCAGCGGTGCAGCCGAAGCCCTCACGGCCGCCGGCATCGCGGCCCGCGAAGGCCGGCCCTACGACATCGCGCTGCTCGACTTCGACATGCCGAGCATGAACGGCGCTGACCTGACGCGCGCCTTCCGGGGAGATCCGCGGCTTCGCTCGACGCGGATCGTGATGTTGTCTTCCTCTGGCCGCTGCGCCGACACGGCCGGCTGTGGGGCGGACGCTTTGTTAACCAAGCCCGTCCGTCAATCGGAGTTGTACGACCAGATGGTCGACGTCATGAGCTCTTCCCCCGCCCCTGAGCGGCCGGTCGAGCCTGCGGCCGTCACGCCGGCACGGCGCGAAGCGCACGTGCTCGTCGCCGAGGACAATCCGGTCAACCAGCTCGTCGTACGCGGCATGCTCGAAAAGCGGGGCTTCAGCGTGGACATCGCCGAAAATGGGCGTCAGGCGATCGAGATGCATTCCGCCAAGGCGTACGCGGCGATCTTCATGGACTGCCAGATGCCGGAAATCGATGGCTACGAGGCCACGCGGACCATCCGTGGAAACGAGCGCGACGCGCGCCGGCGGCTCCCGATCATCGCGATGACCGCGAACACGATGACCGGCGACCGCGAGAATTGCTTGGCCGCCGGCATGGACGATTACGTCGGAAAGCCGTTGCGCGCGGAACCCCTCGACGAGGCAATCGCCCGGATGCTGCCGTCGGAGCCCTCAGAACCCAGCACGCCCGTGGCCGCAGACGACGGCGAGAATCCCGCCTTGCCGCTGCTTGACACCAGCGCCCTGGAGGAGACCGTCGGCCCCGAGGCGCTGAAGACGGTGCTGGAGATGTTCGTCGCCCAAGCCGACGATCAGGTCGGCAGCATCGGCAGCGCGGTGTTAGCCGCCGACGCCGACACGGTTCACCGGCTAACGCATTCGCTCGTCGGCAGCGCCAGCACGCTCGGCGCGCAACGACTCTCCAAGGTGACGCGCGAGCTGTCTGAGTCTTCCAGGGGCGGAGACCTCAGCGATGCCGCTCGGATGCACGCCGAGATCGCAAGGATCTTCGCGGACACCCGAGCGGTGATCGGAGCCGGCGCCTAGCGAGCCAGCGCGGGCTCGAGCTGCTCTTCGAGCCGCTTACGCGGCATCGCGCCGACAACGGTGGTGGCTACCTGTCCGTTGCGGAAGAGCAGCAGCGTCGGGATAGACAGCACGTTGTAGGCCGCGGCCGTCTGCTGATTGTCGTCGACGTTGAGCTTGACGATGCGGACGTCGTCGCGGTCGGCAGCAATCTCCTCGAGCACAGGGGCTACTTGGCGGCACGGACCGCACCAGGGCGCCCAGAAGTCGACGAGTACGGGCGTGTCGGACTCGATCACCTCGGCTTGGAAGTTGTTGTCCGTGACTTCGGCGATGCTGGCCATCGGAAGTGGTCTCCTTCGCAGTTGATTCGCTTCAAAAAGAATAGTGCCGTCGTCGTTGCGGGCAAGTGGCAGGCCGCCAATTAAGCTAAGCCCCGTGGCCGACGTCACCAACGCCCAGGCGGCAGCCGCCTTCGACGAGCTGGCTGACCTCTATGAGCTTGACGGCGCCGCCCAGTACCGCGTGCTCGCTTATCGCAACGCCGCCAAGGCGGTTCGCGAGGCGCCGTTGTCGGTCGTGAGCCTCGCGGCGCAGGGTCGCGCCACCGATCTGCCTGGCATTGGGACGACGCTGCAGCAGAAGCTGCGCGACCTGGGCGAAAGCGGCGACATCCCCGCCGCTCAGCGATTGCGCGCCAGTTATCCCACCGGCTTGATCGCCGTCATGCATCTGCCCGGGTTCGGGCCCAAGCGGGCGCGCAAACTCCACGACGAGCTCGGCATCGATTCCTTGGAGCGCCTGCGCGCTGCTTGCGAGCAGGGCCAGATTCGCAAGTTGAAGGGCTTCGGCCCAAAAGTCGAGGAAAGCCTGCTGAGTGCCCTGCAAGCCGGCGCCGACGGGTCCCCCGCCCCCCGCATCCTGCTGTCTCGCGCTCTGAAGCTCGCCGAGCAGATCGCCGGCGCCCTACGTAACCATCCCGGGGCGGGCGATGTTGAGGTGGCCGGTTCCGCGCGCCGCAGAGCTGACTCGGTCAAGGATCTCGACATCGTGGCCACCGCCGCCGACCCCGTCGCGCTGGCGCACTCGCTCGGCGAGCTCGAGATCGTCGAATCGGTTTCTTCCGCGGGCGATGCGGGCGCGCGGGTTGTGACTCACACCGGGATGAAAGTCGACTTGAAAGTCGTCGAACCAGACCAGTTCGGCAACGTCTTGCAGCACTTCACGGGATCGAAAGCGCACAACGTGGCGCTGCGCGAGGCTGCCGTGCGACGCGGCCTGCATGTCTCTGAGTACGGGATTCTCGACGACGCCACCGGACAGACGCTGCGCTGCCGCACCGAGGAAGAGGTCTACGCCGCGCTCGGCTACGCATGGATCCCGCCCGAACTGCGCGAAGGCCGCGGTGAGCTCGAAGCGGCGGCGCTCGGCGGGCCGGGATTGCCTGAGCTCGTTCGGCTCGAAGACCTCCGCGGCGAGCTACACGCGCACACGACGGCGTCTGACGGCCGCCACACGATGGAGGAAATGGCGCTCGCCGCCCGCGCTCGCGGGTTGGAGTACCTGGCGATCACGGACCACTCCGCTTCACACGGCTTCGGCAACCACGTACCGGCGGACGAACTGGAACGGCAGATCGAGCGAGCACACGAGCTCGACGAGCGCCTGGACGACTTCAAGCTGCTGATCGGCAGCGAAGTGAACATCGGAATCGATGGATCGCTCGACTATCCCGACGAGCTGCTCGAGCGCCTCGACTGGGTGATCGCGTCCATTCACACCGCGTTCCGGACACCCGAAGCCGAGATGACCGCACGCATGGTGGCGGCCATCGAGCACCCGTGGGTCGACGCCATCGGCCACCCGACCGGGCGCAAGATCGAGACCCGTCAGCCGTACGCGATCGACATGGAGCAGGTGATCGCCGCCGCGGCGCGGACGCACACGATGATCGAGATCAACGCGTCGCCGGACCGCCGCGACCTCAACGAGCTGCACGCCCGCGCGGCCGCGGAAGCGGGCGCGCTGATCCTGATCGACTCCGATGCGCACTCCAAGGCGAACTTCGAGCTGACCCGCTACGGCGTCTACACCGCGCGACGCGCTTGGCTCACCGCGGAGCAAGTGGCCAACACGCGCTCATGGGAGGACTTCGCTCCCCTGCGCAAACGGGCCCGTAACCGCGCCTGACCAAGTCGCGGCCGCGCGCATCGTGCGGCGTTCGGCGTCAGACGCCTCCTTCGGCCCGCAGGCGCGGAACAAGATGATCGGCCACCACCCGATCGACAGCCGAGCGCCGCCACGGCTTAAGCTCCTCGCGGGCCTGCTCGGCATAGCCGGGACGTGGATCGTCGAGGGCAAGGCGCAGCGCGCGTCCGAGATCGTCTCCGACAAGACGGGAGTCAAGCCGGCGCGCGAGTGGCAGCGCGGCGTACGGCCCTGGGGCCTCAACGGTGACCAGCTGACAGCCGTCGGCCAGGGCTTCGAGCTGCGCGATGCCGTAGTCCTCGCGCCGCGGCGCGGTCAGGAAGACGCGGCAGCGCCGCAGAAGCGCGCGGTAAGCATCGTGAGCGAGAGGACCCGTGAACGACACCTGCGGTGTCGCGACCCTTGCCGGGCCGAGCGCCCGAGCGGCCGCGTCAGCCGTTATACCTGCCACCAGGAGCCGCTCTCCCGGCCGCTGAGCTTCGCTCCAAGCGTCCAACACCAGGTCGAGGCCTTTTTTGTCGGGATTGGCGCCGTAGGTGATCGCCGCTAGATCGCGTTTCTCCTCACAAGGCCCCGAGGACTCCGCCGGCATGGGAACCACCAGCGCGGGCCCATGCCGTAAGGGAACTTCCTCCAGCGCTTCCACGCTCCAAGGTAAGAGCAACGGGGAGCGCACGAGGCGACCGGCTTCCACCGGCCGCTGCCATAAACCGTGTCGCCCGGGCCGATTGCCGGCGGAAGGAGCGTCGAAACGAATCGCGCCCGGAACAGCGGACAAGAGCGAGGAAGT
>JADDQZ010000004.1 GCA_016781085.1 Actinomycetota bacterium | reverse complement strand
GTCACGGAGCACATGCCCTCCGTGCGGTCCGCAGCCGTGGGTCTGTTCGTCGGCACGGGCTCGCGCTGTGAATCAGAGCCGCAGGCCGGCCTGTCGCACTTCCTCGAGCATCTGTTGTTCCGAGGGACGGACCGCCACAAGTCGGCGGAGATCGATCAGATGTTCGACTCGTGGGGTGCCGAGCTCAATGCGGGCACCGACAAGGAGAGCACCACGATCTACGCCCGGATGCTCGACCAGCATCTGCCCAAGGCGTTTGACGTGATGGCCGACATGGTGTGGCGGCCCTCCCTTGACGACCTCGACGCCGAGCGCCTCGTCGTGCTCGAGGAAATCGCGATGTACGAGGACGATCCGCAAGACGGCGTCTTCGACGTCCTCGGCGAGGCGGTCTTCGGCGCGCATCCGCTGGGTCGGGCGATAATCGGCCGCGCGGAAGTCATCCGCGACACGCCGGCCGACGTCATCCGCGCCTATCACGACAGCCACTACGTTCCGGGCTCCGTCGTGGTCGCTGCCGCAGGATCGATCCGTCATGAGGATGTCGTGGCCTTGGCGCGGCAGACGCTTGGGGAACGCGAGTCGCGGCCCGCGCCGCCGTGCGAACCGGCGCCTGACGCCCCGCGCCCGGGTATCCGCTTTCAAGCCAAGGACACCGAGCAAGTCCACGTCTGTCTCGGAGGGGTCGGCATTTCGCGCCACGACGAACGCCGCTACGCCGCTCGAGTGCTCGACTGCATCTTCGGCGGGCTCTCATCGTCGCGGCTCTTTCAGGCCGTCCGGGAAGAGCGGGGACTGGCTTACTCGGTCTACTCCTTCGCCGGCCAGTACCGCGACTGCGGCCAGGTCGGTCTGTACCTCGGTACGCGCCCGGACAACCTTCAGGAGGCGCTCGAAGTAGTGGGGGCGGAACTCGACGAGTTGCGACGGACGCCGCCCTCTGCCGAGGAGCTCGAGCGTGCTCGCGACAACGTCAAGGCCCGGATCGTCCTGGCGATGGAGTCTTCGAGCGCGCGGATGCACTGGCTCGGCTCTTCGGTGATGTATGACATGCCCCTGCTCGAAATCGAGGATGTGATCGCTCGCATCGATGCCGTCGAAGCGTCCGATGTGAGCGAGCTGGTCGAAGAGTTGTGGGCGCCTGAAGGTCTTTCGGCGGCGGGCATCGGCCCGGACGAGAGCGAATTCCGCGCGGCGGTGACGCCCTTGTGTCCTTTTGCCACGCCGGCTGTCGCGTGACGTGAAGGCGTCCGCCGGATGATCCAAGTAGCCGTCCTCGGCGCGGCCGGGAAGATGGGCCAAGCCGTCTGCCACGCGGTCGAAGGTGCCGACGACATGCGAGTGAGCGGGCGGGCTGATCCGGCGCTGAATATCTCCGCTGCTGAGGCGCTCGAAGGCGCCGACGTCGCTGTTGACTTCACTCGTCCGGATCAAGTCATCGCCAACGCCCGCGAGACCTTGCAAGCCGGCGTGCACCTGGTCGTGGGAACCAGTGGCTTTTCGATGTCTCAGTTGCGCGAACTGGCTGAGAGCCACCCGCAAGCCAAGGTCTTCGTCGCCGCCAACTTTGCGATCGGAGCCGTTCTGATGATGCGCTTCGCGGCGGAAGCGGCTCGCCACATGGACGCGGCCGAGATAGTCGAGTACCACCATCCGGCCAAGCTCGACAGCCCGTCGGGCACGGCCAAGCGCACGGTCGAGCTCATGCGCGAGGCTTCGGGCGCCGACGTTCCGGTGCACTCGCTGCGGCTCCCCGGCGTCGTCGCCGACCAAGACGTGATCTTCGGAGCCGAAGCGCAGACACTGACCATCCGCCATGCCACCACGGCGCGGACGAGCTTCATGCCCGGCGTGCTTCTCGCCGTCAGGCGCGTGGGGGAGCTGACGGAATCGCCGACGATCGGACTCGAGCGGCTGTTGTGGCCGTGACGACGCTCATCCGCGCAGCCGGGATGCGAAACTAGCGGGATGCGTCCCTACGAAGGCCTGCTCACCGCCATGGTCACGCCGTTTGCTCCTGACGGCGCGGTAGACGAGGAAGCCGCGGTGCGCGTCGGCCGGCACCTGCTCGAAAACGGCAACGACGGCCTTGTCGTCTGCGGTACGACAGGGGAAGCCGCCACCCTGACCGACGACGAGCAGATGCGCATGATCGAGCTGATGGTGACCGAATTCGGCGATCAGGGCTCGATCGTCGCCGGTACTGGTTCCAACGAGACGCGCCATGCCGTGGAGCTGACCGAGCGCGCTGTCGCGCTGGGCGTGGACGCCGTCCTAAGCGTCACCCCGTACTACAACAAGCCCAACCGTCGCGGGATCCGTCGTCACTACGAGGCAGTCGCCCGCGCGGCCGGCGGCGTCCCGGTGATCCTCTACAACATCCCCAGCCGCACGGCGCTGAACCTGCCGCCGGACCAGCTGGCCGAGCTGGCGCAGATCGACGGCATCGAGGCCGTCAAGCAAGCCAACAGCGACGAGCTGGAGCTGATCGACGGTCTCGCCGTGCTCGCTGGCAACGACGACATCCTCGCGCGCACGCTAGACATCGGCGGCGCCGGCGGTATCTGCGTTTCCTCGCACGTCGTCGGAAACGAGATGAAGGCGATGTTCTCCGAGCCTGGCCGCCGGGCGGAGATCGACTCTTCGCTGCAGGACGTCTACGAGGCGATGTTCATCACCGCGAGCCCCACGCCGGTCAAGACCGCCTTGAACCTGATCGGCATCGGAGTCGGCGGCTTCCGCCTGCCGATGGTCGAAGCCGACGAATCTGAGCTCGAGGCGATCCGCGCTGTGCTGGCGGCTCACGGGCTGATGGAGAGGACGCCGGCAGGTTGAGCGGCCGCCTTCGAGTGCTTCCCCTCGGGGGAGTCGGCGAGATAGGCAAGAACATGACGGTCGTCGAATACGACGACTCGATCGTCGTCGTCGATTGCGGCGTGCGCTTTCCGACCGCCGAGATGCACGGCGTCGACCTCGTCCTGCCCGACTTCTCGTACCTGCGCGAGCGCCGGGAGAAGATCGAGGCGTTCGTGATCACCCACGGCCACGAGGATCACGTCGGAGCGCTGCCTTGGGTTCTGCGAGATCTTGGTGCCGACAGCGTCCCGATGATCTACGCCACTTCGCTGACTACGGCGATGGCGCGCTCCAAATTCGAAGAGCACCGCCTCGGCGACGTGCCGATGACGGCGCTGGCACCCCGCCAGCGCGCCTCGAGCGGTGCTTTCGACATCGAGCTCATCCACCTCACGCACTCGATTCCCGATTCCGCCGGAGTCGCGCTGACTTGTGAGCTCGGAACCGTGTTCTTCACGGGGGACTACAAGTTCGACCAGACGCCGGTCAGCGGCGCGCCGGCCGATCTCGCCCGGCTTGCGCGGCTTGGCGAAAGCGGCGTGTTGCTCCTCTGTGGGGACTCGACCAACGCCGACCGGCCGGGCATGTCGCCGAGCGAATCGATCGTCGGGCCGAATCTGCAAGCCGAGTTCGCCCGTTGTCGTGGACGCATCGTCGTGACGTCGTTCGCGTCGAACATTCACCGCGTCCAGCAGGTCGTCAACGCCGCGGCGACGGTGGGGCGGAAGGTGTCACTGCTCGGGCGCTCCATGCGCAAGAACGTCAACATCGGGCGCGCGCTGGGACACATCGAGATTCCCGAGGGGATGCTGGTGCAGCCGCGTGAGCTCGACCAGTTCCGCGACGACAAGGTGGTGCTGATCTCGACCGGCTCTCAAGGAGAGCCGCTGTCGGCGCTGCGGCGGATGGCCTATCGCGATCATCCCCAGGTTGAGCTGCGCGAAGGGGATACGGTCTTCTTCAGCGCCACGCCGATTCCCGGCAACGAGCGCGCGGTCAACGAGACTGTCGACCGCTTGTATGCCATCGGCTGTGACGTCGTGACCACTCGCGACGCCGCGATCCACGCTTCGGGCCACGGCTACGCCGAAGAGCTCAAGTTGATGCTCAACCTGACGCAGCCTCGCTACGTCATGCCGGTTCACGGCGACGTCAGACGGCTGCAGCTGCACTCCGAGCTCGCCCGCTCGGTGGGAGTCCCAGCCGAACACATCTTCCAGACCGACAATGGGACGCCGCTGGACATTGACGCGTCCGGAGCACGGCTGGGCGAACGTCAGCGAGCCGGAATGGTGCTGGTCGACGGCGTCGAGACGGGAGACGTCGCCGATGCGGCGATGCGCGACCGGCGCACGCTCTCAGCCGACGGGATCCTCATCGTGGTGGCCACCGTTTCCGCCTCCGACGGATCGTCGCTGGCCGCGCCCGAAGTCATCGGCCGCGGCGTACCGGCGCTGTCTGACAGCGGGAATTTCGCCGACGAGCTACGCGAAGAAGTCGAAAACGTCTTAGATCGCGCGGCCGAGCAGTCTTTGACCGACGTCGAGCAGATCCAGAACGTGCTTCACGACGAGTTGGGTCGCTTCATTCACGACCGGATCAAGCGGCGACCAATGATCCTGCCCGTGGTCGTCGAGATCTAGCGGCTCTCGGTGATCAAAACCGCCCGGCCCACTCTGGGAAAGAGCTGCCGGACGGCTGATGCGAGGAGTGCCCTGTGTGCTGCGTCAGCTGAAACCGTCCCGAGCGTCAGTTGACTACGAAAGGGCCTTTGAGACCGCGTCGATGACGCGATCTGGTTGAAACGGCTTGACGACGAAATCCTTCGCGCCGAGCTTGATCGATTCCAGGACCTTCGATTCCTGGCCCAGAGCCGAGCACATCACTACCTTCGCGCCCGGATCGAGTTCGATGATGTCCTTGAGCGCGGCGAGGCCGTCTTTCTCGGGCATCGTGATATCGAGCGTCGTGAGGTCGGGGCGCAGTTCGCGGAACTGCTCCACCGCCTCGTTGCCGTTCCCGGCATGTCCGACGACCTCGTGACCACCCTTGGTCAGGGCGTCGGACACCATCTTGCGCATAAAGGCTGCGTCATCGACTACAAGGACTCGAGCCATCAGGACTTCCTCACTTTCATTCCAGTTCCTCAGAGGGTGCTGTTCGGGACGTTGAAGACGGTTTCGATTCGAACCGCCCATTCGGTGCCATCGACCACCATGAGACGTCCGGTGGCGAAGGCTTTGCCGTTGATGTAAAGGTCAACCGGTTCATCGGCCTGCCGGTCCAATTCCACAACCGCGCCGGTGGGCATAGTGACCACGTCGGCGCTAGCAAGCCGCGTTCGGCCAAGCTCAGCCCAGACGCGTACGGGCATACCGTCAAGCGACAGCCGGCCGATGGGCGCGTCTGGGGCGACGTCGGGCTCGTTGCCGCTGGAATACTCCGCGCCGAGCTCGTCGAGCGCGCTCGTCATGCGGACGATGAAGGCGTTGGGGAGAAGCTGTACCAGGCGGCACGGCTCGCCGCAGACCGAGAAGGCCACGCGCGTCGCGTGGGGGGTCTTGGCGTATGCGCCGAGGGCCTGGTCGGCGGAAGCGAAGTTGCGGTTCTCCGGCGGAGAGATCTCGACTTCGGTGCCGAGCACAGATGAAGTTGCGCCGGCAGCGGACGCCATCATCTGGTTCATCGCTTCGGCGACGGCCGAGATCTCCATCTCGTCGAGCTCGACGGATCCGTCGGCAGGCGCGTCACCGGGATCCATGCCCATCATCGCCGCCGCCAGGCGGCGGGCGCCTTCAAGCGTGATCACGAAGACGTTGCCGCCCGTGACTCCGTCGACGTAAGAGACGCTGGTCGCTAGAGCAGGAGCCGAAATGTGCTCCATGGGGTCCTCGTCGGGACCAACCACGGACGCTTCGCCGGCGTTGACCTGCCCTGGCGCGAACATCTCGAGCAAGTCCTTGACCGCCTGAGCGGTCGATTGGGCCAGCCGCAGGATGGCTTCGTCTTGGCTCATCGCGACTCAGAGCTCCGGGCCGCTGGTGATCTGCACGGCGCGACGGTTGCCGCTGCGGCCGGGCTTGGCGCGCTTGAGCGGGATCTGGTCGGCGAAAAGAGTGATCCCGGCAGCGGCCGGAGCTTGGAGGGAGAAGATGTCGCCTGGACGCAAGGCGAGGACCGTCTCGATCGGGACGTCGACCGCGGCGACTTCGGCGCGGACCGTCATGTCGACGCGCCCGACGGCCGCGCGCAACGCCCGCTCGTGAGCGGCGTCTTCTTCCCCCGGCGTGTCGTGGTCGCGGTTGCCGAAGCGGTTGGCGACGGTGGCGATCGACTGATAGGGGACCAGTAGAGTCAACGTCGAGGAGAGCCCGACCAGTCGCGCTTCCATGGTGAGCGCCATTGTCGGCTCTGACACGAGCGCCATCTGGGCGGTGTCCATGTGCGCGTCCAGGTGGCTGATGCTGAGCTCGATTTCTGCGATGTCGCGCCAGATCACCGACAGCTGCTCCAGGATGCGGTCGAGGAAGTGGCGCGCCAGCACCCAGTCGATCTCGGTCAGCCGGCGCTCTTTGACCGGCTCGTCGCCGCTTCCACCGAGCAGCAAGTCGATCGCGCTGAGCACGATCTCGCGCTCTGCGGTAAACAACAGCTTGGTGCCGACGGGCTTTACGTCCACGATGGCGGAGATCGACTTGGAGGGAACTTGCGCGTGTGCGTTGGCCCAGGTCAGCTGGGCGACGCTGAGCAGCTCCATCTCCAACGGCATGCGCAGCTCAGCCGACAGACGTGTCGCGGCAGTCCGGCAGAAGGTGTCGATCGAGCGCTTGAGACGGCGCTCGAGATCAGCGGAGAACTTGGTCGGGCGCGTGAAGTCGACTGCCCGCACGCGCGAGCGACGCCGCTGGGAGGACGCCTGTTCTTCGGGGAGCTTGCCTTCCTTGGCCGCTTCTACGAGCGCCGCAATGGCGTCGGCGCTGAGAACCTGACCGCTCATGCAGCCACTCCAACCGCGTACGGCTTGAGCAGGAGCTCCTCGGGTCCGCCGGCCAGGCGCGAGGTGACACGGCCGTCGGCCATGTAGACGCGAACGGTGCGCCCGCGCTTGCCGCCCGTGTCGACGGCTACGACGGGAATGCGCAGCTTTTCGAGCGCCTCGCGCACCGCGGCCTCGTTGCGCTGCCCGACTTCAAGGCCGTTCTTGGAGACGAACATGCTGGCGCCGCCTACTAGGACGGCTTCCAGGCGCATCTTTCGCGCGCCCTGTGCAACGACTTGCTCGAGAAGGTACGGCACGCCGATGTGTGCGTACTTCACGGGCGGGTCGCCCGCCGCGGGCTCGCCTTTGGACAACACGACGTGCGCGAGTCCGGCCACGTTGCTGCGCCGGTCGACGAGCGCCAATCCAATGCATGAGCCCAAGCCCAGCCCCACGAGGACATCGTCGCGGTCGGCTGACACGGCGTACTCGCCCATGCGGGCCATGAGCTCGGACATCTCTATCAGGCCTCGATGCCCAGTCGGCCGAGCAGTTCCTGGACGCCGCCGGCCTGCGGGATCAGCAAGAACGAGATCGAGCAATCATCGCCTTCGACGGCGAGGTCGGAGTCCAGGACGAGGGCGATGTCAGTGCCATCGGCGTGCTCGGCCAGGCAGGTGGCCACGATGGCGCCGAGCATGTCGGTTGCGGTCGCCGGGGGGGTAGGTTCGATCTCGAAGCCAGTCATGGCGGCGAGAGCGTTGATGTAGGAAGTACCGAC
This sequence comes from Actinomycetota bacterium, assembly GCA_016781085.1. GTDB lineage: Bacteria > Actinomycetota > Thermoleophilia > Solirubrobacterales > Solirubrobacteraceae > LC5-1. The sequence goes on along the minus strand of JADDQZ010000004.1, from coordinate 25,936 downwards.
GATGTTGCCGATCTCGCCGAGGGCTGACAGACCCCACTCGGAATCGGCTTCGACGCCGAGAAAGGCGCACAGCTTGACCGCGTCTTCGGGCGATACGAGCAGAACGACGCTGCCCTTGAGCTCGCCGATGATCCCGAGCATCACGCCCGTGACTTCCTGCTCGGCCGGTCCGATCGCTTCGACGGCCTCGGCCAACGGGAGTGCGCTGGCCACCGGCACGGAGATGTCGACGGGGCGTCCGAGCATCCCTGACAACGCGGTGCTGGCCATGCCCGACCCGATATTGGCCAGTTCGCGCAGCGCGTCTAGTTGAACGTCGGAAAAGTGTGTGCTCACGGGGCTTTCCTTTCTGCGGTGACTGGTATCACGCTGCCGCAACGGCGGGCAGCGGCAAAATGGCGGTATCGAACAAGGCATCGCAGTCGGCGATCAAGGCGATCTGTCCGTTGGAGAGAACCGCGCCTCCGGACAGTCCCGCCTGTTCTGCGACATCGGCCGGCAGAGGGCGGGTGACGAGCTCTCGCTGTCCGATCAGTTTCGAAACTGACAACGCGAGGCGGCGGTCCTGACCGCGGACGAGAACCGCGTGAGCGGCTTCGGGTGCTTTGCCGCGTCCGAAGCGCTCTCCGGCCTCGATGATCGGCAGGACGCCGTCCGACATGACCAACATGCGGTCTCCCGCCACCGAGCGGACTGCGTGGTCGGAAAGGCGGACGGTACGCTCGACACGCTCAATCGGGATGGCGACGGGCTGATCGTCGACTTCGACGAGCAGCGCGTTGATGATTGCCAGCGTCAGCGGCAGACGAATCTGCGCCGAAGTGCCTTGTCCGAGCTCCGAAGTAAGGATCACTTCGCCTCCGAGCTCGCGGATGGCGGTCCGGACGGCGTCCATCCCGACTCCGCGGCCGGAGATGTCGCTGGTCACCGTGGCGGTGGAGAAGCCGGCCATGAACAGCATCTCGGCGGCCCGCGCCATGTCGAACGATTCGATGGCCTCGGCGGGAATGAGTCCGCGCTCGGCCGCGCGCTTGGCGACCTTTTGCGGATCGATACCGCGCCCGTCGTCGGACACCGTGATGATCACGTTGCCGCCGGCGTGACGGGCAGAGATCTCCAGCGTTCCGGTCGCCGGCTTGCCGGCGGCGATCCGCTCAGTGGCCGGCTCCAGGCCGTGGTCGAGCGAGTTGCGGACGAGGTGGACCAGCGGGTCGCCGAGTGCTTCGACGACCGTCCGGTCCATTTCGGTGTCTTGACCGACGAGCGACAAGTCGACTTGCTTGCCGAGCTTGGAGGAAAGGTCGCGGATCAGCCGCGGGAAGCGCAGGAAGACCGCTTCGACCGGCACCATGCGCACTTGCATGACCATGGCCTGGAGCGCTTGCGACGTTCGCGTCAGGTTCTGGACTGCCTGCGAGAGACCGGGCACGTCGACTTGGGAGGCGACGGCTTCCACTTCGGTGCGGTGCAGGACGAGCTCGCCGATGTAGTGCATGAGCTGATCCAGGCGCTCGGCGTCGACACGCACCGTGGAAGCCGCGGCGTGCTTCTTCGGCGCCTTGACTTCTTCGTGCTCGGCGACTTCGGCGTCGGCGATGGCAACTGCTTCGAAGGAGACTTCTGCGGCGTTGGCTTCAGCAACGTCGGGAACGCCCGCGACGGCCTGCGCAACCGCGTCGGGATCGTTGTCGGTCGCCACCCACACGTGCACGACGCGGCCGTCGAAGGATTCGAGGACGTCGATGCCCGGTACCGAGCCGATCACTTCGCCGTGCTCGTCGGCGGCTTGGATGGCCATGAACGCCCGCACGCTCGGCATCAGCGAATCGTCGGAGAGCTTGGCGGTGACCATGACGACACGGCGGCCGTCGGCGCGCTCGGCAAGGTCGACGGGCGCTACGGGAAGACCCGTGCGCTCGGCAGCCTGCTCGGGGGTGCGCTCGCGGATCAAGCCCCGTAAGCGTTCGATCAACGGCTCCGGCTGGATTCCCTCGCTGCCGTCGGTTTCGATCAAGTCGACAGAGGCCTCGAGCGCGTCCAGGCACGCCAGCAGGACGTCGACGGCGTCGTGCTCCACCGCGCCGCTGCGCTTGCGGATCAACTCGAGCACGTCTTCCATGGCGTGCGTCAGCGCCGCCATGCCCGAGAAGCCCATCGTTGCGCTCATGCCCTTCAGCGAGTGCGCGATTCGGAAGATCTCGTCAAGGGTCTCGTGGTCGGCCGGAACTTCCTCGATCCTGATGATCGCCAGGTTGAGCTCCTGCAGGTGTTCCCTGGACTCGGCCAGGAACATGGGGAGATACTCGGAGTTCTCCATCACAGCTTTCGGTAGATGAAGGGGAAGGGGGAAGAAAGCCCGGCTTCTCGGGCATTCGTGACGCGTTCGGACGTTCCGACGACGAGGTAGCCGCCTGGGCGCAGCGAGTCGACGAGCCGCTCATGCAGCGCGTCACGGGCTTCTTGGTTGAAGTAGATGACGGTGTTACGACAAAAGACGAGGTCTTGCGACTCCGACTGGATGCGCATCCGCAGCAGGTCTCCGTTCTCAAAGGAAAGGAGCCGCTTGACTTCTGGCTTGGCCTTCCAGCCGTTGCGCGGTGCCGGCTCGAAGAAGCGGTTGATCATGTCCTTGGGCGCCTGCCGGACGTCTTCGGGCGTAAAGACGCCTTCTCTGGCTCGCTGGACCATCCGGCGGTCAAGGTCGGTGCCCTTGATGGTTACTCTCGCGTTGGGGATGACGGCGCAGCAGATGGTGGCCAGGGTGTATGCCTCGGCACCGTAAGAGCATCCTGCGCTCCAGATGCGCACAGGTCCCTCCGCTGCGAGCTGCGGCAGAAGCTGCTTTTCAACCGTGCCGATCTGCTCGGGATGGCGCCACATCTCAGACACGTTGATCGTCACACGGTCAAGGAAGGCGTCGAGCTCTTCCGGATCGACCGCCAAGCGCGGGCAGTACAACGCAAGGTCAGGAGTTCCGCGACGGGCCGTCCACGTGCGGATACGGCGCTCCATCTGCTGACGCTTGTACTGCAGGAGGTCTACCCCGCAGATCCGGTACAGCTCCTCACAGAAAGCCAGGTAGTCATCTTTGGCGACGTCAGCGCGAAACGCCGGCTGTGTTCCAGCGGGCGCCGAAGGGATAGGAGCGCCCGCGCGGGCGCCGGCGCTCCGCGCGCCCGGGGTGGTGATGTTGCTCATGCTCCAGCCTCTCGTGCGATTGCGACCGCGAGGTCGTCTAGTGGAAGGACCTCGTCGGCAAGACCGGCCTCGACTACGGCGCGTGACATCCCGAATACCGTGCAGCTGCCCTCGTCTTGAGCAAGGACTGTTCCGCCGCGCTTCTTCACGGCCCGGGCGCCCTCCAGCCCGTCGCGGCCCATGCCGGTGAGAACCGCCAGCACTACGCGCGAGCCGAAGCGCTCTACGACGTCGAGGATGGTGAAATCCGCCAGCGGGCAGAGGCCGTTCGGCACTTGCTCGTGAGAGAAGTAGGTGCGGCGGTTCTGACCCAGCCGCAGGTGATTGCCGCCCGGAGCGAGTAGCAGCGTGTCGGGCAGGATGTCGTCACCCGGCGCGGCTTCTCGGATCTTGAGCTTGCAGGTGGCATCGAGACGCGCCGCCAGCGAACGGGTGAAACCGGCCGGCATGTGCTGGACGACCATTCCTCCCGCGCCCAGCGGTGACGGCAGCAGGGGAAGCAGAGTGGCCAGCGCACGTGGGCCGCCGGTCGAGCTGGCGATGACCACGGCGTGCTTTTGAATGCTCCGCTGTGCCGGCGCGGCGGTGTTTTGGGACACCTGCTGTTGCGGTGCCCAGCCCACCGGCGCGCTCGCCGCGGCCAGCGCGACCTTCTCGGAGAGTTCCTGGATGAACGCCCGCCGAGCCTCGGGAGTAGCCGGCTTGGCGACGAAGTCGAAAGCGCCTTGGGTCAGGGCGTCCATGGCGCGCGACGATGTCTTGGGCGAGAAGGCCGACACCACGACAATGGGCAGCGCCCGGTCGCCTTCACCGGTCAAGGTACGAAGCACCTGCACACCGTCGAGGCCCGGCATGGCCAGGTCGAGAGTCATCGCATCCGGTTGGAGCTTCTGGCAGAGCGCGACCGCCTCGTCGCCGTTGCCGGCTTCTGCGACGACGTCGAAGTTCGCCGAGACGAGGACGTCCACGAGCTGCTTGCGCATGAACGCCGAGTCGTCGGCGACGACGATGCGCTGTCGAGGCGCTGTAGCCGGAATGGCCATCGGAACAGAAGTGGCCGCGGGCGCTCAGGCCGCGAGAGCTACTTCCTCGGTGGTCTTGCGACCAAAGAGGCCTTCCGGGTTCAGCAGGATGACCAGGCGGTCGCCGATCTTGGCGACGCTTTCGATCGACTCGCGGCTCGCGGCCGCGACGGCTTCAAGCTGACCGTCGGAGACAGTCAGGACTTCCTCGACGTCATCGACCATGACGCCGACCTGCTCTGAGCCGGCTTCGACGATGACGATCTTTCCGGGCGCAGACTGAGTGTTCAAGCCGAGACGGGCGGCGAGGTCATAGATCGGGATGATCTTGCCGCGCAGGCCGATGACTCCCCGAATCCACGGGACGTCGGAAACGACCGAACGAGGCTCCGCAAAGCGGATGATTTCGTGGACGGTGGAGATGGGCAGTGCGTACTCCTCGCTACCGAGCGAGAAGACGACAAGCTGCTGTGAAGATGAAGTGACGTTGTCGGACACGGGTGCAAGGCCTCCAGAAGTGGTCAACCGCACTCGTTGGTCGGCATTCCGGGGGTCCACCTTGAGCCCTCGACGCCACGAGGTCAGGCTGCTGGCAACCTCACCACGAACCGGGCACCGCGCCCGTCGAGCGGATCTTCCAGCGTCACCGACCCGCGGTGAGATTCCGTGACGGCGCGCACGATCGCCAAGCCGAGGCCGCTGGATCCGCTGCGGTCGCCGGCGCCGCGGAAGAAGCGTTCGAAGATCTTGCTGCGTAGCTCCAAGGGGATACCGGGGCCGTCGTCCTCTACGGCGAGCACGACGTGGCCGTCGAAGCGCTTGACCGTGGCCTCCACGGCCGTGCCCGCCGCAGTGTGTCGCAAAGCGTTTTCGAGCAGGTTGAGCGTCAGCCGGTGCAAGTCGTCTCGCGTACCCGATACCGTCGCGCCGGGCTCGGCTTGCACCAACAGCCTGTGCCCGCCGGCGAGCGCCTGCAGCTCTTCGGCGGCGTCGGTCAGCACGGCCGACAGATCTAGTCGCTCGTGACGTGAGAGCCGGCCGGCGTCCGCGCGCGCCAGCAAGAGCAAGTCGCCGACCAGCCGCCGCATCCGCCGAGCCGAGCGCAAAGCCGAGTGTGCCGCTTCCCGTGGCTCGTCCTGGAGTATTTGCTCCAGCAGCTCGAGGTTGGCGAGAACCGCCGTGAGCGGCGTGCGTAGCTCGTGAGATGCATCGGCCACGAACTCCCTCTGCCGGCTGAGCGCGGCTTCGGTTTCCGAGCGTGACTGGTCCAGCGCCGCGAGCATCTCTTCCAGCGTGCGCGAGAGCTCGGCCACCTCGTCATCCGCTTCTGGGCGAGGAATGCGGATCGACGGGTCGCGCGCAGCGGCAACGCGGCGCGCCGTTGAAGTGAGCTCAGCGATCGGCGCCATCGCGCGCTGTGCGGTGGCCAAGCCGGCCAGCAAGGCCAGCACCGCTCCGCCGACCACACCCATGCCGAGCAAGAAGCGCAGGCCGGCGGCGTTGGAGCGCACACCGGTGAGGGCAGTGGCGTATTGCATGCGCAACGACTGCGGAGGCCTCTCTACTTGGAGGCGCCGCGCTTGAACTTCCCAGCCGGCGTACTCGGTGGTCTTGTCGTGAAATGGGAAGTCAGGCGCCCGCGAGCCGCCGGCGGCTACCGTGCGCCCAGCCGGGTCCACCACGCGGATGGCGACGCGCGCCGCGACGTCGTAACCGCCGACCACGGGAGTGTCGTCGTAGCTGCGCACGACTTCGGTGACCGCCACGCGCCAGTTCTCAGGATCCTTCTTGACCGCCTGCGTGAGCTTGCGCTCGACGGCGGTGGCACCCGCCGTCGTCTTCTTGTGGAAGTCGTCCCACAAGCTGCGCGTCGTCAAAGCGCCGACGCCCGTCGCGAAGCAGAGCAAGATGATCAGCGTCAGGGCCGCGGAGCTGCCGGCGAGCCGCCAGCGGATCGGCAGGCGCCTATACGCGGACGACGTAGCCTGCGCCGCGGACCGTATGAAGGAGTCTTGGCTCCCCACCGGCTTCGAGCTTTCTGCGGAGATTGGAGACGAACACTTCAATCGTGTTGGTGACTGAGAACGGGTCGTATCCCCATACCTCGTCGAGCAGCTTCTCGCGCGATACGACAAGCCGCTCGTTGCGCAACAGGTACTCGAGCAGCTCGAACTCCCTTTGCGTGAGATCGATAGAGCGTTCGCCGCGGCGCACCTCGTGGGTGTCCGGGTTCAGCGCCAGATCACCGACCTTCAGCAACGCCATCCCACGCGGCGGGCGCCGGCGCAGCAGAGCCCGCATGCGCGCCAGCAGCTCGCTGCGCTCGAACGGCTTGACGAGGTAGTCGTCGGCGCCGATGTCGAGGCCTTCGACCCTTGACTCGAGCGCGTCACGCGCGCTCAAGATGAGAATCGGCACGTCATCGCCGGCATCGCGCAAGCGGCGCGCGACTTCCGTGCCGTCGAGGCGCGGCAACCCGAGGTCGAGGACCACCAGGTCGGGCAAGAAGGATTCTGCTGCTTCGAGCGCCCGGACACCGTCTTCGGCGACCTTGACTTCATAGCCCTCCATGCGCAGTGACCGGTTCAGGGCTTGTGCGATGTCGGTGTCGTCTTCGACGACCAGTACGCGCGCTGAGCGGGGCGGGGAATCCATTCACCTCCGATGGTACGGCTAGCAGGGCCCCCGGGAGAAGGGAGCAACGCCGCGACGTCGAAGGAGAGCCAGTCATGGCAGCTTCAAGTCCCGCGCGCAAGCGACCCGCCAAGCGCTCGAGTCACTCCGCGGCGGCTTCTTCACGCCATCCGCTGCGCCTCCGGCAGGTGCATCTCGACTTGCTCGGGCTCGCCCTCGCCGGGTTGGCGATCTTCCTCGCTTTCATCATCCACTTGAACTGGGATGGAGGGGCGGCCGGCTCAACGCTGGTCACCGCACTCAAGTGGGCGGTCGGCGCCATCCACGTCCTCACTCCGGTGGCGTTGATGTCGGCTGCGGCGCTGCTGGCGCTGGGGCCCATGCTTCCGACCGTGCGGCCGTTTCGCGCTGGGGCCGTCTGCCTGTTGTTGGCGCTCACACTCGCGTTCGCCGCCGGTACCTTCGGCCTGGGGCCCGACGGGGCACGGCCGGCCGGCTGGGAGCGCGAGTGGGTGCAAGACCGCGGCGGCATGCTCGGCGAAGCGCTCTACCGGGGTGTATCCGCGCTGTTCTCCAGTCTGGGTGCACACATTCTCGCCCTTTGCCTGTTGCTGGCCGGGGTGCTGTTGCTCACGGGCGCGACCGTGGCGGGGTTCCTGCAAGCAACGGGCCGCTCCGTCTCCCGAACGCAACGCAAGCTCCGCGACTCGACGGCCGAGGTCCGGGCCGGGGTCGCCCGCCGCCGCGGCACCGGGCAAGAGCTCGGTGACATCGAGCGCGACGCTCAGCTGCGTGTTCGCGCACTGCGCGGTCGCTCCGAGCGCACCGACAAGCATGAAGACGCACAGTGGAGCGGACCTGATTCTTTTCGCGAGCTCTTCGACGACGAAGACGACGTCGCCACCAAAGTGCCCGGTGACGGAAACGCAGACCGTGGCAAGCCGCCGTCCGCATCCTCGTCAGCGGAACCGACGAGCGCCACGCTTCCGTTCCCGTTTCCGGCTTCATTTGACTCTGAAGACGACGAACCTGCGAATGACGGTGGGGAAGTTGACGCTCAGGCTGATGAGGATGACTCGGCGGAGGGGTTCGCCGGACCGGGAGCTCGATCTCGCTACGGCGACGATGCTCCTGAGGCGGCGGAGCCCGAAGCCCACGAGGCTCAAGACCAGGCCCTCGGCGACGGCAACCCCGGCGGGGGCGACCCCCGTTACGGCGATCCCGGCGGGGACGATGCTGGCGAACCGCGTCTTGCCGAAGATCCCGTCACGGACGAACCGGGCGTCATGCGCGGCGCCGCGACGCGTCCGAATCCGGCCGATCTGACTCCTCAGGGTCGCTATCGCGCTTCGGTGACCGAAGATCCGTCGTTTGCTTGGGGCCTTCCCGACCCGCGGCGACTCAAGCGCTCGAGCATCGAGGCCGGGCGCCCGGATCGCGGCGCACAGGAGAAGATCGCGGCCCAGCTGATCGAGGCGCTCGGGCACTTCGGCATCGCGGCGGAAATCGTCGGGATGGTTTCGGGGCCACACATCACCCGCTATGAACTGCGGCTGGCGCCCGGAATCAAGGTCGGCAAAGTCGCTCAACTCAAAGACGACTTGTCATACGCGCTGGCCGCGTCTGACATCCGCATCCTGGCGCCGATCCCCGGCAAACAGGCCGTCGGCGTCGAAGTGCCCAACAAGAACCGCCGGATCGTCCATCTCGGCGATGTCCTGCAAGCCCCGCCCGAGGGCTGGTCGCCGCTGACCGTGTGGCTCGGCAAGGACGTGGCCGGCCGAGCGATCGCCGCCGACCTCGCCAAGATGCCACACCTCCTCGTGGCCGGTACGACGGGGGCCGGCAAGTCAGGCTGCGTCAACGCCATGCTGTCGTCGATCCTCCTGCGCGCGACTCCGCACGAAGTCCGCATGGTGCTCGTCGACCCCAAGCAGGTGGAGTTGACTCACTACGACTCGATTCCGCATCTGCTGACTCCGGTCATTACGAGCCCCCGCAAGGCGGCCAACGCGCTGCAGAACCTGGTGCGCGAGATGGAGCGACGCTACGGGATGATGTCGCTCGCGCGCACGCGAACCCTGCCGGAGCTCAACCGCGTGCGCGCTGGTCGCGGGGAGCCAGCGCTGCCTTACGTCCTGTGCGTCATAGACGAGCTGGCGGACCTCATGATGGTCGCGCCCGACAACGTCGAAGACGCGATCATCCGGCTGGCCCAGAAGGCCCGTGCTGTCGGTATTCACCTCGTGCTGGCCACGCAGAGCCCGCGGGTGGACGTGATTACGGGCATGATCAAGGCCAACGTGCCTTCGCGCATCGCCTTTGCGGTCTCCAGCCAGACCGACTCGCGCGTCATCCTCGATCAAAACGGGGCCGAGACGCTGCTCGGACAGGGCGACATGCTGTTCGCGCCGGTCGGGTCTTCGCGCCTTCAGCGCATCCAAGGCGCTTATATTGACGAGGAAGACATCGCCGGCTTGACCGAAGCGTGGCGCCGGCAAGGCGAGCCGGAGTTCCGCGAGGAGCTGCTCGAAGAGGTCGAAGAATCGCAAGCCGAGGAAACGTCCAACGGCGAGTTCGACCCTGACGAGGACTCATTACTGCCGGACGCCATTCGACTGGTGGCGGAGATGCAGACCGCGTCGACGTCGATGCTGCAGCGCCGCCTGCGACTCGGCTACACGCGCGCGGGGCGCCTGATCGACATGCTCGAGCGCCGCGGAGTCATCTCCGGCTACGAAGGGTCCAAGCCGCGCCAGGTGATGGTCACCGAAGCAGATTTGCCGCGCGTGCTGGCGGCCCTTTCCGGGCGGGACGGTGTTGCGGACGAGCCGCCTGCCGAAGTAGCCGCCGCCCTTGAGGAGTCATAGCCTTCGGGCCGGCTGATGTCCGACATCGGGGAAGCTCTTCGTGACGCGCGCATGCGCAACCGGATAGACATGGCGCAAGTGGAGGCGGCCACAAGGATCCGTGCCAAGTATCTGCGCGCGCTTGAAAACGAGGAATGGGATCTGCTGCCGGGTCCGACGTTCGTCAAGACCTTCCTGCGTACTTACGCGGAGTACCTCGAACTCGATGCACGCTCGCTCGTGGAGGAGTACAAGCAGCGCTACGAACGCCCGACTTCGGGCGATCTGATGCCGTTTGCGTCCGGGGCAGCTCGCGGAAAGCGACGCCGCCGTCGGCCGCTGCTTCCCTGGGTGGTCCTGCTGGCGCTCGTCGGGCTTGCCATCGGTACCTTCTACTTCGTAGGGAGCCGCCAGACAGGTAACACCGGTGACGAGGGCAGCGCGCGCGGCGAGCAAGCCGCAACGCCGACGTCAGGCCGTTCAAAGCAGAACGCAAGCGTCAGGTTGACGGTCGTCGCCAGCCGAGCGGTGAGGGTCTGTGTACAGGACGCGCGCGGGCGCGAGATCGGAACAGTACGGCGGCTGTCGAAGGGCGAGCGCGTGGGCCCCTTCCACGGCGCGCGCCTGCGCGTGGGCTTTTCGCGCGGCGGCGCACGGATGCGAGTCGGCAAAAAGCTCGTGCAGGTGCGCGGAGGCAGTCGCCCGATCGGCTTCGAGGTGCGCCCCGGCGAAGCTCCCCGCCAGCTGCCCGCGGCCCGGACGCCGCGCTGCCGATGAGCCTGCGCGCCGCGGTGGTCGTCACCGGCACCGAGGTCCTCACCGGGATCATTTCCGACGCCAACGGACCGTGGGTATCCCAGAAGCTGCGCGAGCTCGGGGCGACGGTGGCCCAGGTAAGCGTCGTCGGAGATCGCCGCGACGACCTGCGCGCGGTGCTTGAGTTCCTCGCCGCCCAGCAAGTCGATCTGATTGTCACCTCGGGCGGTCTGGGTCCGACCGCCGACGACTTGACCGCCGAAGTGGTGGCGGACTTCACCGGGCGCAACATGGCTCTCGACGAGGCGCTTGAGCAGCGGATATGGACCATTCTGGAGCGCTTGTCGCGCGGAATGCGGGGCGTCGATGAGCAAGCCATGCGGGCCGGTAATCGCAAGCAGGCGATCATCCCCGAGGGAGCCGACATCCTGGAGCCGGTCGGGACGGCGCCGGGGCTCGTGGTGCAGAGCACGCAGCCGGGACGTCCGACGGTCATCGTGCTGCCTGGCCCTCCGCGAGAGCTTCAGCCGATGTGGCGCGAAGCGCTCAACACAGAGGCGGTGCGGTCCGTGCTCGCCCGAGCAGAGCCCCTGGAGCGACGTTTCATGCGCTTGTTCGGGATTCCCGAAGCCGAGCTGGCCCGTTCGTTGCGTGAACTCGAAGGCACGGGAATCTCCTTCGACGGGCTCGAAGTGACCACTTGCCTGCGGCGCGGCGAGATCGAGATAGCGACGCTGTTTCGCCTCCAAGCGGCTGAGACCTACCGGTCATTTGCGGCCGCGCTCGCCGCTCGTCACGGCGATGTGCTGTTTTCTCCTGACGGCAAGACGGTCGACGACAAGGTCGCGGAGCTGCTCTCCGACCGGTCTATCGCCACCGCGGAATCGTGCACCGGCGGAATGCTGGCCGCACGGCTGACCGACCGCCCAGGGTCGTCGGCCTACGTCTTCGGCGGATTGGTCGTCTACGCCAACGAAGCCAAGATCGCCCTGGCGGGCGTGCCTCCGGAGTTGCTCGCCGACCACGGCGCGGTTTCTGTCCAAGTTGCCGGTGCGCTAGCCGACGCAGCACGCACGCGCTTTGACGCCGCCGTCGGCGTGGGGATCACGGGTGTCGCTGGGCCGGGCGGCGGCAGCGAGAACAAGCCGGTCGGCACTGTCTGCCTGAGCGCGGCCTTAGAGGGCAGGCGGATCGATCGGACGGTGCGTCTGCCAGGTGAGCGAGCGATGATCCGCGAGCGCAGCACCACGGTGGCGATGCACATGGTTCGTCGCTTGCTCGAAGGCCACGACGACGTGCCCGGCCGGTGAGGCTGTTCGTGGCCGCCGACATTCCGGCGGTTGTGCGGGACGCGCTTCAACGCTACGGCGCCTCCTTGGCCGCCTCCGGTGGCTGGCGAGCGGTTGCGCGCGAAAATCTGCACGTGACGCTGGTCTTCGTCGGAGAGAGGCCGGCTGAAGACGTGGGGGCGATCTCCTCGATACTCGAGCGCGCGACCCCTCGCTTGAGCCCGCTGACGTTAGGAGGCCTGATCACGCTCCCGCCAAGGCGCCCACGCGTGGCGGCTGTCGAAATCAACGACTCCGCCGGCGGGCTTTCGGCGTTACAGGGCCGGCTCGGGGAGGCGTTGGCCGCTGAAGGGCTGTGGCAGCCGGAGCGCCGGCGTTTTCGCCCTCACGTGACGGTGGCCAGGCGGACTCGCGGCGAGCTGGGCGAGTTTCCGGAGCCGACCTGGCCGCGGCACGAGTTCCAAGCCGATCGAGTCACGCTGTACCGCTCAGTGCCGGCTCCAGGCGGTTCTCGGTACGAGCCGCTGGCTTCCGTTCGCGTGTGAGCGCGCTCAGCCGGCGCGTCGAGCTACGAGCACGGCGAAACAGTGATGCTTGTAGAGGCAGTCGACGTCGGGAAAGCCGGCTTCGCGCAACCACGTGAGCTGATGCTCGACGCTTGCCCAGCGGTCAAGGCGCATCCGCTCTTGCGAGGCGGTCCATTCGTCGGGTGTCACGCCAGCGCGCTCGGCTTCACGGGCATGCCAGGCCACGTAGACGTCGTGAAACAGAGCGGACGGTCCTGCGACTTGCTCGGCGTTGACGAAGATTCCGCCCGGCGCCAGCTCGGCGTGGATTCCCGCAAACAGGCGACGCTTGCCGTCGTCGTCGAGGTGGTGGATCGCGAGCGCGCTGACCACCGCGTCCCAGGGACCGGGGGCAAGAGGATCGATGAGATCTGCTTGCAGGTATTGCGCATCGCCGCCCAAGGCGCGACGGGCTTCGGCGAGCATCGCTGGGGCGCCGTCGAGCAGCGTCAACCGTGCTTGGGGCTGAGCGGCTTTGACGCGTCGTGAAAGCAGTCCGGTGCCGGCTCCTAGATCGAGGATCTCCCGTAGCGGGCGGCCTGCGAGGTCAAGCGCACTTACCGCGGTCCCGTAGAACTCGTCGAAGGGAGGAACGAGGCGCCGCCGTTGAGACTCATAGCCTGCGGCTTGATCGTTGAATGTCGCAATCGCGCTGCTTGTGTCCGTCATGACGTACAATCGTACGTCATGGGCGACAGGATTTCCAGTCTGTACACGTCTGGAGCACTCGTGCGTTGCCTTGTGACGCCTCTTGCACCAGCCTCGGTTTCTGTCCGGCGGCGCGCCTAGGGTGAGCTGCAATTGAGCCGAGTAAGAGGAGCACCCGTACCGATGGCCACCCAAAACACCACGGCCAACAAGGCCCGCGACGCCGCATTGAGCGGCGCACTCACGCAGATAGAGCGCCAGTTCGGCAAGGGTTCGGTCATGCGGATGGGCGACGAAGGCGCCCAAGTAAAGGTGGACGCCATTCCGACCGGAGCGCTGTCGCTAGATCTCGCGCTGGGCATCGGCGGCATGCCGCGCGGCCGGATCGTTGAGGTCTACGGGCCAGAGTCATCCGGCAAGACGACGCTCGTCTACCACGTGCTGGCCGAAGCTCAGAAGCTCGGTGGCGTCTGCGCCTTCATCGATGCCGAACATGCGATGGACCCGCTTTACGCTCGTGAGATCGGCGTCAACATCGACGAACTGCTCGTCTCGCAACCCGATCACGGCGAGCAGGCACTTGAAATCGCCGACATGCTCGTGCGCTCCGGGGCCGTCGACATCGTCGCCGTCGACTCCGTCGCGGCGCTGACCCCGCGCGCAGAGCTCGAAGGCCAGATGGGCGACCAGACAGTCGGTCTGCAGGCACGGATGATGTCTCAAGCGATGCGCAAGCTCGCCGCAAACCTCAACCGCACGCAGACGCTCTGCCTGTTCACCAACCAGATTCGCGAGAAGGTGGGTGTGATGTTCGGCTCACCGGAAACGCAGCCAGGCGGCCGCGCGCTGAAGTTCTACTCGTCTCAACGGCTTGACGTACGCCGGATCGAGACGATCAAGGACGGGACGGAAGCAGTTGGCAACCGTGTTCGCGTCAAAGTCGTCAAGAACAAGGTCGCGGCGCCGTTCCGTCAAGCCGAGTTCGACATCGAGTTCGGCAAGGGCATCTCGTCTTCTGGCTGCATCCTTGACCTCGGCATCGAGCACAACATCGTCACCAAGTCGGGATCGTTTTTCTCTTATGGCGACGACCGTCTCGGCCAGGGCCGCAACAACGCCAAGGCGTACCTCGACCAGCACGTCGAGGTAGCCAAGGAGATCGAAGCCAAGGTCTACGCCGCGCTAGGGATCGGGCAGGATCTAGTGGCACCGATCGACCGGCCCGACGGAGGCGACGAGGCCGAGGCCATTCTCGCGGCCAAGGCTGCCTGACGCCCTAAGTCCAATGCGGATCCCGAGCCCCGGCACAGGTTCAGAAGAGCGCGATTACGGACAGAGGTGGTCGGTCGACCCCGCTGTCCGCTCCGCCGAAAGGCTTCTGGATCCCGAGGCTCGGCTCCAGCATGCTCGCGATGTCGCATGGCGAGCACTCAACCGTCGTGACCGGACGGTGTCTGAACTGCGCGACATCCTCGCCGGCAAGCGCGTCGACCCTAATGAGATAGACGCGGTGGTGGTGGAGTTGAGCGACGGCGGTTACCTCGACGACGCCGGCTATGCGCAGCGCTTTGCCGAGGACCGACGCAGGCTGGACTCATGGGGAGCCGAACGGATCGAGCGCCGGCTGATGGCGCTCGGGGTTGCGTCCGAGCACATAGCTGCGGCGGTCGGCGAGCAGGACCGCGAGAGCGAGCTCGTTGCCGCCATTTCCTTGCTGCATCGCCGCTTCTCATCGCCGCTCGGAGACCCTCGGGATCGGACACGTGCGCTGGGGGTCCTGCTGCGACGCGGATATGAACCCGAGGTCGCGTACGAAGCGCTTCGCCGGCATGCTGACTTCGATTGACCGGCATCGCGCATGGTCAGAGTTGTCAATCCGCTTGTGCGGGGTAGTACGACGTAAACAGCGACAGACCGGCGCCTTTCGGTGTCCGATTCCCAGCATTGACACGCTTCGCAGAACCCAAGCAACTTCAGCTTCGACGGCTCACCACTTCTTGAATTCACGGTCCTTGGACCTCTCGCCGAACCACTACCGCTCTTTCTAGCCGCCAACTGAATACAAGCCTTCCCGGCTGCTGGGTCGGCTTGTTCGCTTCATCTCTGCGTCGTGCCGAGAGCGCTTCGGCCTGCCGCCTCCAAACGCGCAAGGGAGCACGGCGAGACATGCGAGCGATCAACGGGGAGCGGCCATGGAGATCCTGATCGCTGCGGTCGTCGTGGCGCTGGGTCTGATCGGCGCCGCCGCACTCTTGCTCAGAAGTCCTGTGGCCGCGCCTGGTCGCAACGGGCGCGCCGTGGGGCGCCTCGATGCCACGCCCGTCGCGACTCCATCGGCACCCGAGGCGACTACGGACGCAGGGAGTGCGACTGAGTCGATTCCCGCCGCTGACGATTCGCGCGCCGCTGCCGACTCCGATCTCACCTTCCGCGCGGATGGCATGGCGCGGCGGGAAGAGAGGGTGGTGGCGACCGAGACGGCACTGTCACGCCTGGACGCGTCGCTCCGAGAGCGAGAGGAGCAGCTACAGGAACGCGAGCGTCAGCTCGCGCAGGCTCAGCAGACGCAGCTGCAGGAATTAGAGCGGGTTTCGGGGATCGGCGCGGCCCAGGCACGACAACTGCTGCTGCAACGTGTCGAAGACGAGGCGCGTCATGAGAAGGCGCGCATAGTGCGCCAGATAGAGGGCGAAGCCAAGCTCGAAGCAGCGCGAAAGGCGCGCAGCGTCTTGGCCACGGCAATGCAGCGCCTCGCCGCCGGACACGCGTGTGAGACGACGGTTTCGGTCGTCCAGTTGCCCTCCGACGACATGAAAGGACGCATCATCGGTCGTGAAGGGCGCAACATCCGAGCGCTTGAGCATCTGACCGGCGTCGACTTCATCATCGATGACACGCCGAACGCTGTGGTGCTGTCGGCGTTCGACGGCGTACGACGCGAGCTTGCCCGGATGACGCTGGAAAAGCTCCTGCAAGACGGGCGCATCCAACCCGCCCGCATCGAGGAAACCTACGAGCAAGCCAAGATCGAACTCGAAGCCCACATCCTCGAATCTGGCCAGCAGGCGGCTTTTGAAGCCAACGTCCACGGGCTTGCGCCGGAGCTCATCAAGATCCTCGGGCGCCTGAAGTACCGGACCAGCTACGGCCAAAGCGTGCAAGCCCATTCTGTGGAGTGCGCCCACCTCGCCGCGATGATGGCTCACGAGCTCGGCGCTTCCGCGCGAACCGCGCGCCGGGCGGCGTTGTTGCATGACATCGGCAAAGCGGTCACGCATGAAGTGGAGGGACCACACGCGCTGATCGGCGGCCAGATCGCGCGGCGTCACGGCGAATCGGAAGCCGTCGCGCACGCCATAGAAGCCCACCACAACGAGGTCGAGCCCCAAACCGTCGAAGCGGTGATCGTCCAAACTGCCGACACGCTTTCAGGTGCCCGGCCCGGGGCGCGCGGCGAGTCGCTCGAGCAGTACGTCAAGCGCCTGCGAGATCTAGAGCACATCGCCGAGCGCCACGACGGCGTCGACAAGGTCTACGCCATGCACGCCGGTCGCGAGGTTCGTGTCATGGTGGCGCCCAACGCCCTCGACGACGACGGCGCCGTGTTGCTTTCGCATGAGATCGCCAGGGAGATCGAGCAGGAGCTCGAATACCCGGGGCAGATCAAGGTCACCGTGATCCGGGAGTCGCGGGCGACCGACTACGCCCGTTGAGGCCGGGAGCGGCAACTAATCTGTAGCGGCGATGGCGCCGCACAAGTCTTTCCACGTCACCACCTTCGGGTGTCAGATGAACGAGCACGACTCCGAGCGCATGAAGGGCATGCTCGAGTCGCTCGGCTATCGGGAAGCGCCAGAGCGCGCCGCCGCCGACCTGATCCTCTTCAACACCTGTTCGATCCGCGAGAAGGCGGATGAGCGCTTCATCGCCCATCTACACGAGGCCAAGCACCTCAAGCGCGCCGATCCCACCCGCGTCATCGGCGTCGGCGGGTGCTGGGCGCAGTCGCTCAAAGACGAGGTCTTCGCGCGCTTTCCCTTCGTCGACGTAGCGTTCGGTCCGGGGCAGGTGCACCGTCTCGCCGAGTTCCTGACTTCAGACTCGCTTTCAGCGCAGGGTTACTTCGAGTTCGAAGGTTTCACCGGCCACCTGCCGGCCAAGCGAGCGCGCGAATTCCAGGGCTGGATGCAGATCTCGGTCGGCTGCAACCTGCGCTGCTCGTATTGCATCGTCCCGTCGACCCGTGGGCGGGAAGTGAGCCGGCCCATCGACGAGCTGGTGGCCGAAGCGGAGAAATCCGCAGCCGAGGGCGTCTACGAGTTGACGCTGCTCGGCCAGAACGTCAACTCGTACGGACGTGATCTGCGTCCGCAGCCTTCGTCTTTCAGCGAGCTGCTGCGCCGGCTGGACTCGATCGAGGGGCTCGGCCGCATCCGCTACACAAGTCCGCATCCCAAGGACATGCGCGAAGACGTGATTCGCTGTCACGCCGAGCTCGAGTCGCTGTGTCCGCACATTCACCTACCGCTGCAAGCGGGCTCCTCGCGGGTGCTCAAGGAGATGCGCCGGACCTACGACCGCGCTCGCTACATGGACCGCGTCGCGCTCATCCGTGAGCATGTGCCCGACGTCTCGCTGACGACGGACATCATCGTCGGGTTCCCGGGCGAGACCGAAGCCGAATTCCGGGAGACGCTGGAAGTTGCCGACGAAGTCGGTTTCGACAGCGCCTTCACGTTCATTTATTCGCCCCGCCGCGGAACCGAAGCCGCGACGTTCGAAGACCGGTTCGTGCCACACGAGGTTCAAGTCGAGCGGATGGAGCGCCTGGTCGAAGTGGTGCAACGGCGAGCGCGCGAGCGCGCGCAGCGCTTCGTGGGCCGCACCGTCGACGTGCTCGTCGAGGGAACGTCACGGACTGATCCATCACGGCTGCGCGGCCGCACGCCGCATAACAAGGTTGTCAACTTCGAAGGCCTTGCCGGCCCTGGTGAAGTCGTCCCGGTTGTCGTCACCAAGGCGACCAGCCAGACACTGTTGGGCGAGGAACGCCTGCTGGCCAGAGCTGGCTGAGTTGCCGTCCGGCTCGTGTGCGAACATGCGTTCGTGCGCTGGAGTGATCTTGAAGTCGGCGAAGACGAGCGGCGGCAACTTCCCGGGTATCGCGACGAATCCCGTGTTCGCCGCTTCAAGGCGCCTGAAGCGGTTGACATCCGCTTCATGGAAGTGCGGGCGAAGTCTGCGCTCAACCGCGTGCCCACGGCGTCCCGCGTGCCGTTCAAATGGACGGTGAACCCGTACCGGGGTTGTACCCATGCCTGCGTCTACTGCTTCGCGCGACCGACGCACGAGTATCTCGGCATGGGGGCCGGGCGTGACTTCGAGCGTGAAGTGGTGGTCAAGGTCAATGCACCCGAAGTGCTGCGCTCGGAGCTCTCACGGCCGAGTTGGAGAGGAGAGCACGTCGCTCTGGGGACGAACACCGATCCCTACCAGTGGGTTGAAAGCCGGTACAAGCTCACGCGCGGCATCTGGGAAGCGCTGCTCGAGGCGCGCAACCCCTGCTCGATCCTGACCAAGTCACCGCTTGTGCTGCGCGATGCCGATCTGCTACGCCGGATCGGTGAAGTGGCCGACGTGAGCGCCTGCTTGTCCGTTCCCACGCTCGACGAAAAGGCGTGGCGGGCAACGGAACCACACACGCCGCACCCCCGGGCGCGGCTCGAGGCTGTCGCCGAGCTGAACCGGCAGGGAGTCCCGACGGGAATACTCATCTCGCCCTTGATGCCGGGGATCAACGACGGCCCCGAACAGGTCGAGCGAATCGTCGAACTCGCGATCGAAGCCGGGGCAGTGGCAATCGGCGGCAACACGCTGTTTCTGCGCGGAGCGGTGCGCGACATTTTCTTCGACTGGCTGCGCTCACAGAGGCCTGATCTCGTGCCGCGCTACGAGCAGCTGTATCGGCGGGGCGCTTACGCGCCACAAGCCGTGCGCGATCAGATTCAAAGCAGCGTCCGCGTCCCTTCCGGGCGGCTCAAGCCCTACCCCGAAGCGATTGAGAGGTCCGGAGCGCGGACCCCCGGGCTTCAGCGCGGGGGCGAGGGGCGCCCCGGTGAAGCAGGCGTCGCCCGAGAAACGAGAAGAAGCCTTGCGGCTGTAATCGAAGACCAAAGCCGCCAGCAGGCGCTGTTCTAGTCGTCGCTTGCCCGCAACTCGTGGCTGGCGTTCAGCGTCGTAACACGGTCTTCGGCTTGCGCGATGAGGGTGGCATAGCGCTCATCGAAGTCATCCCTGGTCAGCGGCACACTCCCGATCTCGACTCTTTCCGTGATGTTGCGCCCGACGAAGACATGCACGCTGTCGCCGGCCGTCGTTTCCAGAACGCGATAGGGCCGGTGATCCGTGCTCGTTGAGCCGCTCGACCGACGGGCGATCAGCATCAGCACGATCACGGCGATCAGTACGAGCGCCAGCAGGATGAGCATCTTCATGAGGTCGCTTTTTCGGGCTTCGTCAGCGCCGTTGCTTGGCCCCGTGAAAGCTCAGATGAGAAGTCAGCTGCTCCCAAACGTCGCTGAATACGCGCCACTACTTCGGGGGCGAGTCCTGCCAATGCCGCCGCGGCTCGCAAGCCCAACGGCGCCACGTCGATCTCGGCACGATCGTGTTCGATGGCGCTGATCACAGCGGCTGCGACTTCTTCGGGCGTTTTGGTCCCGACGTAGCGAGGCAGCTTCGCGCCGGAGTACGCGAACATGCCGGCGTCACGGATGAACCCTGGAAACACGCACGAAACGCCGACGGAGTGAGCCTTCAAGTCCTCCCTCAAAGCCAGCGAGAACCCGCGCAAGCCGTACTTGGTCGCCGAGTACACGGAGCCCCCAGGGCTCGCTGCCTTCCCGGCCAGAGACGACATGAAGACGATGTGGCCACCGCCGCGCGATGCCATTTCCGCGGAAACCATGCGCGCAAGGATCATTGGTGCGCGCAGGTTCACGTCAAGCGCAGCGTCGATCGCTGCAGGCGCGTGTTCGCCGATCCGGCCGCCGGCGGGAACGCCGGCGTTGAGGATCATCACGTCCGTGTCGCTGTGGTGACGGGCCAGTGCCAGCAAATCGTCGCGATCTCGCAAGTCGCAAACAACGCTTTCGGCGCCGAAGCGCTCCGACATCTCCGCCAGAGTCTGCTCGTGACGACCGGTGAGGATCAGCCGCGCGCCGCGTTCGTGCACCGCGGCGGCGATCGCCTGTCCCAGGCCGCCCGTCGCGCCCGTGATCAGCACCTTGGCTCCGGGCAGCCTCATGCTTTGAAGCTAGCGCCCGAAGACGGCGACGGTGGCGGTGAAGCCGTGCAGGAAGTACTCGCCGCCAACCGGACCGATCTCGCCGGCCGCAAAGAATCCGGCCGCCGGAGAACCACCGAACTCGTCCGTAAGGACACGGGCATCGTGGTTGGTGTGCCCGAACATGGCCCGCCCCCGGCCGTTGCATGTGAAGACGAGGGCGCCGGCCGGGCGGTCGCCGCCCAGCGCCTGGCGCCGGGCTCCGAGCGCATCGCGTAGATCGCGGTCGGCGCTTTCGGCGTCGCGAGCATGCAAGCGGATCACCTGCCCCGGACGCACTTCGGCGCCAACGGCGAGGGTGCCGGTCTCGGGATCGGCACCAAGAACGCCGCGAACGAGGAAGTCGCCTTGGACGTATTCGGGCTTGTTGGGCTCAAGCACCAGCCCGACGAGCAGACCCTGTTCGAGCGCGTGCGCCTCCTCTGAAGGCAGCTCCATCACGACTTCGCGCAACTTCTCCAAGGCCGGCCGTCCGGCGAGCTCCAGGATCACGTTGCCTTCGGCTGCCGTGATCGTCAGTTCCGGGCCAAGCGGAGCGGCTCCTTGGGAAACGCAAGGCAGCATCTCCACACCGTCGAAGCGCAGCCCGACCGCGCCGTCGCCGGCCAGCGAGTCGCCAAGGAACAACGCCGCCGAGCCGTCATCGTTGCGCGCAGAAGCGAGACCCCCCACCAAAGGCAGGGCGGGAACTTCCTCCGATAACTCCAAAAGGGCGGCTTCGGCGGGAAACGACCACGGGTCGGCGATCAAGATCGCCCCGGACGCCCCCGTGAGGTCCGGCAGCCCGGCGTCCTCATCGGCGTGAAAGGCCTCGACGCGGCCTTGGCCGAGTGCGGCCGCCCACACCGCAACGCTCGTTCCGTCTTCGACTTCACGGCCGGCAGCGAGCGTCCCGGCAGCACCACAACCGACCAAGCAGCCCGGATCGAGGACCTGGCTGATCTCACGCAGTGTCACTTCGGGGTCGCTGAGGTGCGCTCCGGCCGCGAAGACGACCGCCACGTCGCAGCGACTTCCACCTAATCCTTCCAGTGCCTGGGCAGCGGCCTGCCGGCCACCAGCCGCAGCGTCGGCGAGTGTGGAAAGTCCTGCTCCGATGGCGATCGGCATGCCGTCGATCCTATCCTTGCCGCGCTTCCTGCTGACTTGCTGGTGGCGCTTGGGTCATCGCGGGATGGGCGCAACGCTCACCTTCGCCGTGGTTGAGGGCTTCGGCGTCGGCAACCTCACATACTCACCGCCGTGACTTCTCGCCCGATCGTCGTAGCGCTGTTCGGACCCACCGGTATCGGCAAAACGGCCGTGGCAGTCGCGCTGGCTCGACTGCTGCGGGCACGCGGGGAGAAACCTGTCGCCGTGTCGGCCGACGCGCTGCAGATCTACGCCGGGATCGAGATAGTCACCGGCGCGCCCACCATCGAAGAGCGGGCTGAACTGGAGCACCGCATGGTCGGTGTCCTGCCCGTCTCTGAGACATTCTCGGCCGGGGAGTACGCCAAGCGAGCACACGGGGAGATCGATACCTTGCTGGCTGACGGCCGCCGCCCGATCGTCGTGGGTGGTACCGGGCTTTATCTCCGCGCGGCCCTTGCGGAACTCGACCTCAGACCGCCACCCAGCGCGGAGCGCCGCGACTTCTGGCGCGCTGAGCTGGCACGCTGCGGATCCGCCGCCCTGCATTCGCGTCTGGCGACGCTTTCGGCGCGTGCTGCGGCGGCGGTCGCTCCAACGGATTCCCAGCGCATCGTCCGTTCATTGGAGCTAGTGGAAGCGGGTCATCTTCCGTTGTTGGCACCGCACGAGCCTTCGCAACTGTGGACAGCCGACACACGCCGCCCCACAGTGCTGATTGGGTTGACGATGGACCGAGCGCGGCTCTACGAGCGCATCGAGGCGCGCGTGGACGCGATGATCGCGGCCGGCGCGGCCGACGAAGTCCGTGCCGCGCTGGCCGCAGGGGCGTCGCACACCGCGCGTCGTGCACTCGGGTTCGAGGAGCTTCTGAGCGGGGACGTCGCCGCGATGAAGCAGCGCACAAGGCATTACGCCCGCCGCCAGCTCACGTGGATGCGCAAGCTCCCACAGGTCGAACTGCTCGACGTCACCGATCGAGAGCCGGCGGACGTCGCGGAGGAAGTCCTCGTCGCCATCGATCGCCTGGCGCCAGTGCGGACGCGATGATCAGATGAGCCGGCGGGGAGCGCTGCGGGCAAGCTTGCGAGCCGCACGGGAGCACGGCGCGTGATCGAAGAAACGCACAGGACGAACGAGGGGACGCGCGTGAAGTTCGAGAAGTGGCAAGCGCTGGGCAACGACTACGTCATCGTCGAAGCCCGCAACCTGCCATGGGAGCTGACGCCGGCGCGTGTCCGCCGGCTGTGTGATCGCCACACGGGCGTCGGCGCCGACGGCATCCTCGAGCTGTCCGAAGCGGACGAGCCGGGGTTCGTAGCCCGACTGCGCATCTTCAATCCCGACGGCAGCGAAGCCGAGCTCTCGGGCAACGGCGCCCGCGAGGCAATCCTCTATCTACGCCGCTCAGGTTGGACTACTGCGGAGACGTTTTCCATCCAGACGATCGCCGGAGAGATCCGGCCGACGATCACCGGCCCAACGACTTGCCGGGTGGACATGGGGCGAGCGCACCTGACTTCCAAGGACTTTCCGCAAGGAGCCCAAGACGGGCGTGGCCAGGTTGGCCCGTACCGCTTCCAGCACGTCTCGATCGGCAACCCGCAGTGCGCGATCCGCGTAGACGACCTTGCAGCGCTCCAGGCGCTCGACGTGTCGGCGGCCGGAGGCCCGATCGAGACTGACGACCAATTCCCCAACCGCTCGAACGTGTCCTTCTGGACGGAGATCGGGCCTTCTGAGATCCGCGCGCGCATCTTCGAACGCGGAGTGGGGGAGACGATGTCTTCGGGCACGGGAGCCAGTGGCGCCGCCGTGGCATACGTCCTGCGAGGCGGGGACTCACCGGTCACGGTTCGGCTCGACGGCGGGACTCTGGAAGTCGACGTCGACGAGTCCCTGCACGTCGATCTGACTGGTTGGGCCGTTCCGGTGCACGCCGGCGAGCTGAGTCCTGAGCTCGTCGCTGAGCTCAGGGGGTAAGGAGCCGTGTAGCTTCCGGCGTCACGGGCCGGACAGACCTGCGCGGCCTCCGCCGCGCCGCGGGTACGTGACTCGCCATGGACGACAAGGACATGAAGTTCGCACAGCAGGACTCCGGAGTCCCAACGACGTCTCCCGAACGTCCGACGGAGCCGGCGCAGCCTTCGCATTCTGCGGTCGAGCCGACCGACCCCGACCTAGCGCGCACATCTGGAGCCGGGCCCGATCCGAGCCCGTCGTTTCAGACGGGACTGCCTTCGGAGGGTGTGTCGGAGTCCACTCCCGGTGACGGGCTCTGACGCGGGATCCGCGGCAGTGGCGAGCCGCGAGGACCGGCGGGCGATCTCGCGCGCTCACCGACGACGACCGGCCCCGAGTTGGGCTGTGGACGCGTTTTGAGGAGACCATGGTCGAGGGAAGCGCCCGTGGCTGACCTCGCTGCCCGTGCCCGTCCTGTCGAAGAGCTGTTCGACCTCGTGGGCGAGCACAGCTTCGTGCTGCTGGGCGAGGCGACCCACGGCACGCGCGAGTTCTACGAGATCCGCGCGGCGCTCACGCGCCGCCTGGTCGCCGAGCGTGGGTTTCGTGGCGTGGCAGTAGAGGCTGACTGGCCGGCCGCGGCACGCGTCAACGATTACGTGAAAGGCGGCGACCGCGATGCGGACGCCGTTGCGGCGCTGGGCGACTTCGAGCGGTTCCCGCGCTGGATGTGGCGCAACGGGATCGTCGTGGAGCTCGTCGAGTGGCTTCGGCGCGAAGGTGGTGGGGCAGGCTTCTACGGGATCGACCTCTACAGCCTGCGCGAGTCGATGAGCGCGGTGGTCAAGTACCTGGAGCAGATCGATCCCGAAGCTGCGGAGCGGGCCCGCCGGCGCTACGCCTGCTTCGACCACTTCGACGAGCAGGCCTATGGCCTCGCCACGGCCCGTGATCAAAAGGAGCCGTGCGAGGACGCGGTGGTGGCTCAGCTCAGCGAGCTGAGCGAGCGCGCAGGCGAGCTCGCCGAGCGCGACGGCCGCCTGCGCGACGAGGAGCACTTCGCCGCGCGCCAGAACGCCGCGCTCGCGGCGAGCGCCGAGCGCTACTACCGCGCGATGTTCCGTGGCCGGTCCAGCTCCTGGAACCTTCGCGACACGCACATGGCGGACACCCTGGACGCGCTGCACGACCACCTCGACGGGGCCGGCATCGTCGTGTGGGCGCACAACTCACACCTCGGCGACGCACGCGCGACGTCGATGTCGACCGACCAAGGTGAGATCAACGTAGGGCAGCTGATGCGCGAGCGCCATGGCGACGACGTCTGCATCGTCGGCTTCAGTACCCACACCGGAACGGTCACGGCGGCGCGCGGCTGGGACGGGCCTGCTGAGCGTCGGGTGGTGCGCGCGAGCCTTCCCGGCTCACTCGAGCGACTGCTGCACGACGGCGGCATCGCGACCGGCGTCCTGGACCTCCGCGATGGACTGCTCCGCGAGGAGCGCCCGGAACGCATGATCGGAGTGATCTACCGCCCCGAGACCGAGCGCTTCAGCCACTACACGCGCGCCCGGCCGGGCGAGCAGTTCGATCTGCTCGTGCACGTGGACGAGACGACCGCGCTTGAGCCGCTGGAGCCGTGGTCGGCTCAGGAGGAAGTCGCGGACACCTATCCGTCCGGGCTCTGAAACGGCACGCGTCCTGCACCGGCGTGACGACAGCATCCGAAAGTCCGGATGCAATGGCAGGACCCGACGCGTCGCCTGAGGAACGTGTCAGACCGAGCGCGAAGCGCGCCACGAAAGCGAGCTGTGATTGATGCGGCCGGGACGCTGTCGTCAGCATCCCGGCCGAGCGAGCTTCGTTTTCTGTCGTGTCAGACGGACCGCCGCGCCTCGATCCGCTCCATTGCGCGGCCGGCGTAGCCGCGCAGTTCTTCGATTTCCTCATCGTCGAAGGATCGGTGTTCGGCGCCGGCAACGCAGAACGATCCAATCGCATGCCCCTTGGTCGTGATCAGCGGGATGCCCGCGTAGCAGCGCAATCCGTCGTACTTCGTGATCGGCGACTCTTTCACGAGTTCGTGCTCGCTCGAGTCCTCGACCACGAACGCGTCACGCTGCCGGACGCTGTACTGGCAATATGACCACTCGACCGGAGTGCCGCGGCTCGCGCCGATGTAGTTGTCAAGACCGTGTTGAGCGGCGAGGTGCTGGGTCTCGTCAAGGACTACGCTGACGAATCCAAGCGGCAGATCGAAGTGAGCCGCCGCTTCTGCCGCAAGCTCATTGAGGATGAGGTCTACGTCGTCGCTCAGTAAGTCGAGGTCGACGATTTCCTGTAGGCGGGCGTGATCGTCGAGAATGGTGGCGGGGTCCATCAGCGTGTCTCCTTGGCAAGCAACGCGTAATTGCGGCATTTGACGATGACGTTTCGAAGCGCGATCTGAGCGAGTCCTTGGACTTCTGAAACGAGCCCCTCGGCTACAGACAGGAGTTGGTCGTGGCGTTGTTGGGCGATAGGACGCCGAACTCCG